>CAJZDE010000015.1:0-14402 GCA_915063165.1 uncultured Streptococcus sp. | reverse complement strand
TCTTGCCAATCTCTCCTTGGTAGGAAGAATACTTCCGTTTCCGACGAATTCGAGCACTTAAACCAAGGATTTTCATCAGACGTTGGACCTTCTTATGGTTTACTATATGACCACGATTCCTCAATTCAAGAGTTATTCGGCGATAGCCATAATTTCCTTTGTGCTCAGTAAAAATAGCCTGAATTTCAGTTTTAAGATCTTTATCTTTGTCAAGCCCATCTAGTTCCTTCAACTGATAATAGTAAGTTGAGTGAGCTAAACGAGCTGTTTCAAGAAGTAAATCTAGTCGAAATCCTCCTGAAACCATTTCTCTAACTGTCTCTGCCTTTCTCGCTCTAAGGCTTCGTCCCTCAAGTAGGACTTTATCAATGATCTCTTGTTTTAATTCAGGAGAGTAATAACGGTTTTTCCCTTTTTTGACGAACTCTATTCCGTAACGATCAATCAATTTAATCATGTACCTAATATTAGAATTGTTTATCCCAAATTTATTTGAAAGCTTCTCTAAGCTATACCCTTGTTTTCTAAGTTCATAGATTTGAACTTTATCATCATAAGTTAATTTCATAATAAAAACACCCCAAAAGTTAGATTTTTTCTGTCCAACTTTTGGGGTGCAGTTCAACACATGAGTGGGATTCTTTTTATAATTTTTGTTTGAGCTCGACCAAGACATTCATAGCCTGCATAGGTGTCATATTGTACACATCCAGTTTAGCTAATTCTGCTAGGATAGGATGCTCTGCAGGCGCGTCAAAGAGTGACATCTGTTCAGTAACAGCACTTGTTTCTCTCATTGGAGCAGGACTTTCCGTTCCTTGACTCTCCAGTTGGGTCAAAATCTTATCCGCCCTTGCTAAAAGTTCTGCTGGTAAACCAGCAATCTTAGCAACGTGGATACCATAGGATTTGTCAGCTGGTCCTGATTCGATCTTGTGAAGGAAGGTAACCTGTCCATCCTGCTCCAAGGTTGCCACGTGGACATTGACCAAGTGTTCCAAGCTAGACTCCAGACTTGTCAACTCATGGTAGTGAGTCGCAAAGAGGGTTTTTGCTCCGATATGTTCATGAATGTATTCGATGATGGATTGGGCAAGTGCCATCCCGTCATAAGTTGCAGTCCCACGTCCCAATTCATCAAAGAGAATCAAGGAATCCTTGGTCGCATGAGAAATGGCATTGTTGGCCTCCATCATCTCCACCATGAAGGTTGATTGACCTGAAACCAAATCATCTGCCGCTCCGATACGGGTAAAGATGGCATCGAAGATAGGCAAATGGGCGCTTTCTGCCGGCACATACGAGCCTAGCTGAGCCATAACCGCAGTCATGGCTAGTTGGCGCATGTAGGTAGACTTCCCACTCATGTTGGGCCCTGTAATTAGCTGAATACTCGTATCTTCTGCCATCTGGATACTATTTGGAATATAGGTCTGAGCTCCCATGACCTTTTCAACGACAGCATGGCGCCCTTTCTGGATATTGATCTGCGAATCATCCCCAAACTCAGGTCGGATCAAATGCTGGGTTTCAGCTACAACTGCGAGACTTTGCAAGACATCAACGGTCGCAATTCCTTGGGCTAGAGCCTGCAAACGCTGGATGTACTTGCTGACTTCCTCACGGATGCGCATAAAGATTTCGTATTCTAGGTTGGCTGACTTCTCACGCGCCTCCAGCATATCTCCCTCGATACGGGCTAATTCTTCGGTACCAAAGCGTTCTGAGTTTTTCAGCGTTGCCTTGCGGAAAAAGTGGGCTGGCACATTTCCCAGTTGCGAATTAGTCACATGGAAATAGTAGCCATCTTTTTTATTGTAGTCAATCTTAAGCGTGCTGATGCCAGAGTTTTCCCGCTCCTTAGCCTCAATCTCAGCAATCCAGCTAGTCCCTTCTCTGAGGACACGACGATATTTATCCAAGGTCTCATCAAATCCCGTACGGATAATGCCACCTTCCGTAATCACGTGAGGAGCTTCAGGAGCAATGGCAGCACTAATCAAGCTCTCCAACTCAGGGATGGCATCTAACTGTTCGATAAGATAGGCTAGGGCAGGTTGCTCCATTCCTTCTAAAATCGCTCGAATCCGTGGCACACTGGATAAGGTGGTCGCCAACTGCAAGAGATCCTTGGGATTGGTCTTGCCAAAAGAAACCCGACTAGCCAAGCGTTCGATATCATAAACACCCTTGAGGCTATCCGTTAAATCACTACGCTCAAAGAAATAGTCAAGAAAGACCTGCACCACCTCTTGACGTTGGACGATTCGCTCCTTATCAATCAAAGGACGATGAATCCAAGAACGCAAGAGCCGCATGCCCATAGCCGTCTTGGTTTCATCTAAAAGCCAGAAAAGACTGCCTTGCTTCTTACCTGAACGGGCATTCTCAACCAAATCCAGACTAGCCTTGGTCGCATAGTCCATCTGTAAGAAATCTTTAATTTCATAGCGGATAACTGGTTTGAGATGGTTCAATTCTCGCATCTGGGTACGGTGAACATACTGGAGGAGCTTACTAGCTGCCGCTTGCTCCACAGCTGCCAGTCGTGGATCCAGTAAATGAATATCCTCAAAGCCTTCCTTCTCATAGGAAAGCACCAGATTCATCTGGCGACTGAGAATTTGTTCTTCTTCCTCAGACAAGTCATAACCCAGCACCACTTCTCGAGCCTTGAGATTACGGATTTCTCCACAAACCAACGTGAAATCCAATAGCCCTGTCACATAGAAATCACCCGTCACCAGGTCCATATAAGCCAGACCAAATTGATTGCCATCACGATCTAAGGCAACCAAGAAATTATTCTGACTATCCGGCTTACTGCTATCAACGACCGTTCCAGGTGTGATGACCTGAACCACCTCTCGCTTGACAACACCAACCGCTTGTTTGGGATCTTCCATCTGCTCGGCTATGGCTACCTTATAGCCCTGTTCAATCAGAACATCGATATACTGTTGGGCAGAATGATAGGGGACGCCCGCCATGGGTATCGGATTTTCTGCATTTTTATTCCGACTCGTTAAGGAAATTTCTAAAATTTGCGCTGCATTAATTGCATCTTCATAGAACAACTCGTAAAAATCACCCATTCGAAAAAGCAAAAAAGCATCTGGGTATTGTTTCTTAATATCCACATACTGTTGCATGCCGGGTGATAGCTTTTCTGTTGCCATTTTCCGTCTCTCCTTGCTAAAAATAAGTCTTGAGAGCAACTCCCAAGACCTTATTTATCTTTCATCAAATCTAGCAAACGATCTTCCATCAGCTTGGCAACGTGCTGGTCTCGACAAATAACCAATAAGGTATTAGCACCAGCAACCGTTCCTAAAATCCATTCATCCTTGTTTGCATCTACAATGTTTGCTAAGACTGCAGCTTCCCCAAGTTTGGTATGAAGTACCAAGGTAAACTCTGCTCTTGCAACCCCTTCTAAATGATGAGACAAAAACTCAACTAAATCAATCTTATCTGTCTCATTTGCTAGTACATAATACACCATATCATTTTTCTTAACCTTGGTCAAGCCGATTTCACGCAAATCACGTGACAAAGTCGTTTGTGTCACATAAACATTACGAGCTTCTAAACGATCTTGAATCTCTTTTTGTGTCCCAAGTTTTTCTTCGGTGATCATCTTTTTAATCAATTGATGCCGTTCTCTTTTTCTCATATTATCCTCTTAAGTGAATATTTATAACAAGTTTTACATTTATTTTATAACTACATTATACCAAAAAAACTAGATAATTCAAAAAAATTCTTTTCTTTCTCAAAAAATGTAGTAAATTGTGTTAAAATAGTAAAAAAGCCCAAAAGGAGCCCTTATGAATACAAAAGAATTGATTGCTAGCGAGTTGGCTAGCGTCATTGATAGCCTGGATCAAGAGGCTATTTTAAATTTACTGGAAACACCTAAAAACTCAGAAATGGGAGACATCGCCTTCCCTGCCTTTTCTCTTGCAAAGGTCGAGCGTAAAGCTCCGCAAATGATTGCAGCAGGTATTGCTGAAAAAATCAATAGTCAAGCCTTTGAAAAGGTTGTTGCTACAGGACCTTACGTCAACTTTTTCCTTGATAAATCTGCTATTTCGGCTCAAGTATTACAGGATGTTATCACTGAAAAAGAGCACTATGCTGACCAAACCATTGGCAAGCAAGAAAATATCGTTATCGATATGTCTAGTCCCAATATCGCTAAACCATTCTCTATTGGGCACTTGCGTTCAACGGTTATCGGGGATAGCTTGTCACATATTTTCCAAAAGATGGGCTATCAAACGGTCAAGGTCAACCATTTGGGAGACTGGGGCAAACAGTTTGGAATGCTGATCGTTGCCTACAAGAAATGGGGAAATGAGGAAGCCGTTAAAGCGCATCCAATTGATGAACTTCTTAAGCTCTACGTTCGCATCAATGCTGAAGCTGAAAAAGACCCTAGCTTGGATGAAGAAGCACGCGAATGGTTCCGCAAACTGGAAAATGGAGACGAGGAAGCCTTAGCTCTCTGGCAATGGTTCCGTGATGAAAGTTTAGTGGAATTCAACCGCCTTTACAATGAATTACAAGTTGAATTTGACAGCTACAACGGGGAAGCCTTCTACAACGATAAGATGGATGCTGTTGTAGATATTCTCGCTGAAAAAGGACTTCTTGTTGAGTCAGAAGGGGCTCAAGTTGTCAATCTTGAGAAATATGGAATTGAACATCCAGCCCTTATCAAAAAATCTGATGGTGCAACTCTCTATATCACACGTGACTTGGCTGCAGCCCTTTACCGTAAAAACGAATACCAATTTGCAAAATCCATCTATGTTGTTGGTCAAGAGCAATCTGCCCACTTCAAACAACTCAAGGCAGTACTACAAGAGATGGGCTACGATTGGAGCCAAGACATTGTCCATGTTCCGTTTGGATTGGTAACAAAAGAAGGGAAAAAACTCTCTACTCGTAAAGGAAATGTCATCTTGCTAGAACCGACTATCGCTGAGGCTGTTAGTCGTGCCAAGGCCCAAATCGAGGCGAAAAATCCTGAGTTAGAAAATAAAGACCAGGTTGCCCACGCTGTTGGAGTTGGGGCTATCAAGTTCTATGATCTTAAGACCGACCGTACAAATGGATATGACTTCGACCTTGAAGCTATGGTATCCTTTGAAGGAGAAACTGGACCTTACGTTCAATACGCCTACGCTCGTATCCAATCTATCTTGCGCAAAGCTGATTTCAAACCAGATACAGCTGGCAACTACAGCCTGAATGATGCCGAAAGCTGGGAAATCATTAAACTACTCCAGGACTTTCCACGTATTATCAATCGTGCAGCAGATAACTTTGAACCTTCTATCATTGCGAAATTTGCGATTAGTCTGGCTCAAGCCTTTAACAAGTACTATGCACATACACGCATCCTAGATGAAAGCCCTGAACGCGACAGTCGTCTAGCCCTCAGCTACGCAACCGCAGTGGTCCTCAAAGAAGCTCTTCGTTTGCTCGGAGTAGAAGCGCCGGAGAAGATGTAAATCGCCAAAGTTACTTGATTGCGGAGCAATCTAAGTAACTAACGCCAAATCCTATCAGGGATTTGGCTAGGCGCTTCACTAGTCATGGCCCCTAAATATAATCGATTTAGAGCCCATGACGTCGTAACCAGTACGAGTTGCCTAAACACTTCACTAATTCACCTAACTTCACCTAACCAAATAATATCGATTTGGTTAGGCTCATGTCGTAATCTTTTAAATTACTTGAAAGCAATCCGAACGATTGAGCAAAATAACATTTATATTTTGTTCAGCATTGTAGCATTTCAATGAAACAATTTATTCACTTTTACTATTTATCACACTGGGAGATTCCTTATGAGCCAATATGCTTATATTCTCGTTGTACTTAGCTTGGTTTTCCTTTTTCTGCTCAATAAGTACGAGAAGGAAAGACTTCAAAGACTCTACCAAGAGCAACTCTTGAAGGATGAGACATTTAGGTCTGACATCAAAGAGAAAATTCACACGACTGAAAATATCAATGATGTCATTGCACATATCAATAAAACTTACCATCTGGGAATGTTGCTCTCAAAAGATGTCACAGATCAATTGAAATAATCAAAATCCGAGAAGCTTTCTTCTCGGATTTTTTAGTCTTAACCATATTCTCCTTGGAGAAATTTCATTAATGCATGTAAAGTTTTCTGTAATTTTCTGTATTTTTTCAAAATATTCTTGCATTTCCTTTAAGTTTTTTGTAGAATAGTAGCTATCTATTCAGATTATTCTGAAAATTCAAAAATAGGAGCGTTTATTATGTCACAAGTTACGTTATCAAACCAGTCAACCTGGGCAAGCAAACTAAAGGCAATGGGACCAGGAATCCTAATGGCTTCTGCAGCCGTTGGAGGTTCTCATATCGTATCCTCTACTCAAGCTGGTGGTTCTTATGGGTGGTCACTACTCCTCTTGGTTATCTTGGCCAATGTTTTTAAATATCCATTTTTCCGTTTTGGTGCCGAATATACTGCCGACACTGGTAAAACCTTGGTAGAAGGCTATGCTGAAAAAGGAAAAATCTATCTCTGGATTTTCTTTGTCCTCAATGTCTTCTCTGCTATGGTCAATACAGCTGGAGTCGCTATCCTTTGCTCAGCCATCATCGCTAGCGCCTTCCCAATGATTGGACTTAGCATCACTCAATGGTCCCTTATCCTTGTTGCAGTCATTTGGGCCATGCTACTCTTTGGTGGCTACAAACTATTGGATGGTATGGCAAAATGGATCATGTCTGCTTTGACCATTGCAACAGTTCTTGCAGTTATCATTGCAGCAATTAAGCATCCAGAATACAGCTCTGATTTTGTCGAGAAGACACCTTGGCAAATGGCGGCCCTCCCTTTTATCGTTTCCCTCTTAGGATGGATGCCTGCACCTATTGAAATTTCGGCCATCAATTCACTCTGGTCTGCTGAAAAGAAAAAGACTGTCAACTTTAATACAGAGGACGCCCTTTTTGACTTTAACGTTGGTTACATTGGAACTGCTATCCTAGCTGTATTCTTCGTGGCACTTGGAGCACTTATTCAATATCCTACCGGGCAGGCAGTTGAAGCCGCTTCAGCCAAGTACATTTCTCAATTTGTAGGTATGTATGCCTCTGTTCTTGGAGAATGGTCCCGTTATTTGATCACCTTTATCGCCTTTCTTTGTATTTTTGGAACAGTTATCACCGTTATCGATGGTTACTCTCGTGTCAATCAGGAATCGCTGCGACTCTTGATTCGTCAAAAAGAGGATACTCACAAATCTTTGAACATCTGGATGACCATTACCGCTATCATCGGTATCGTCATTATTAAATTCTTTGCTGGTCAAGTTTCTACCATGCTTCGCTTTGCCATGATCGGTTCTTTCCTGACAACACCATTCTTTGCTCTCTTGAACTATGTTTTGGTGACACGTGAAAATAAAAATCTTCCTTCTTGGCTAAAACTCCTCGCTATCGCAGGATTGATTTTCCTCTTTGGCTTTGCTATCTTCTTTATCTATGCACTTGCCATCGGAAAAGCAGGATAGTTTATAAAATGGCACCCTTACAGGGTGCTTTTTGCATGCACAAAAAGCAGTTGAAAATCTCAACTGCCCCTCAGTACTACTTTATTTTTCTGTTTCTAACTCATACAAGTCCGCGATAATCGCTGCGACCTTTTTAATATCTCCCAGCATACCACGCATTTCAAAGTCTGCTAGGACCGGGAAGCCAAAGCGCTGGCTATACTGCTTGGCTGTTAGGCAGTATTGATTGTTAAAATTGCGGTTACCGGAACCCACTACCCCAAAACACTTACTAGCATTGTCTCCATAAGCGATAAAATCCCCCACTGGAGTCGTTAGAATCTCAACATCGCCGTTATCGACACCATTTCCACCTTCCAGATAGGTCGGCAAGAAAGCGACATAGGGATGTTCCATTTCAAAGAATTCTTGTCCCTCCTTAACCAGATCCTTGATATGGATCTTTTGGACCTCTACCCCTTCGTGCTGGGACAAGAGATAGTTCTTAAGTCGGGTTACAAAACTCTCTGTATTCCCACTCAGACTGATATAAACTAAGGATATTTTTTTCATATTGACCTCGATTTTTATTTTTGGATATTAAAAGAACTACCAAGATTGTAACTTGATAGTTCTCTTTTGTCAATACTTAGGCAACTTCCTCTGCTTCGACTTCTTCGGCCAAATCTTTTTGTTGGCGCCACATCTTGTAAAAGACTAAGGCTAAAAAGAGGACATTGATGATGATGAACAAAATATTCGTTCCTTGTGCTAATGCTCCCATTCCTAGGCCGAGGGTAGAATCTTTGATTAATTGAACCGCATCTTGAACGTTCATATAGCTATAAACCAAACCAACAATGGCTAGTAAAACATAGCCAATATAAGCATAGTTTGCGAATTGCACATTTTTACGTACTAGGAACACAAAGGCTACTACAACTAGAATGGCAGATAAGACAATCAACAACATATTAAAAATAGAGTGCGATGACGCTGTTACTTGGTAAGTATAGTTGACTGTGTCTTCTAATTGCTGGGCAGTAAGTGTTCCGCTATTCGCCAGGCTAGCACGAAGCACATCTTTACTTGGCAATGGACTCAAGATTCCAAATAATGACATAGATGAAATGAGGGCTGATAGGACTAACAAAACCCAAAGATAAATAGGATTCTTTTTCATGTTTTCCTCCATAAGATATTTTGAACATTATAGCATTTTTTGTACAGGAATACAACTTTTACAAGCTGGTTTCAACTTGTTTCCGATAAGCTTTCGGTGATTTTCCGCACAATTTACGGAAAACCTTATAGAAATATCCAACATTACTATAGCCAACTGCATAGCAAATATCTTCGATGCTATCACTGGTCGAAAGTAAGAGTTGCTGCGCTGCCTTAATTCGCTGTTTATTGAGCAATTCCGCAAAAGTCGAGTTGGTTTCCCTCTTAATCAACTGACCGAGATAGACAGGATTGATAAAGAGATCCTTGCTGATGTCCTTAAGTGAGAGCTCTTTCTGATAATCACGCCCAATCACCTCCAGCACGCTCACCACATTTTCATTCATGCGGTACTGGCCAAAGAACTTGGTCAAGGTTTCTTTGATATAGGAAACCAATTCTTCAAAGGTGTTAATGGCATGAATAGCTTTGACTATCTCAGTCATATCATCTGCTTTTAGGTGTTCAAACAAATGAAAGACATCCATGACAAACTGGGTGAAGAGCTGCTTCGTGATGGCCACGCGCGGAGTATTCTCCAAAACAACCTTCTCTAGCAGGGTTAATTCTTCGATGATTTGATTGATATTCCCTTGGATAATCACCCGATAAATCGGCTCATAATAAGCAAACAAACTCTCGGATTTTTCTAGATTGACTGAACCGTAGAAGAGGGCTTTTTCAGCGTTGATCTTCCAATTCTCAAAGGACTGCTGGTAGGGTGCTTCAAATGGTGTCACGACGATGCCATCGAGCGGTTGATCAGAGATGAAAATCTGCCAGTCTTGCCCCAAAACATAGTAAGGAATGGTAAAAGAACCTTGCTTTTCCTTGGATAGACCAATCCACCAGCTGTCTTTACCTGACAGGTAGTTCGTAAATCCTGTCTCATCCAATTCTTGACTGAGGGTCTGACTTTGTTCCACCTTTTCCTGAAGCTGCTGCGCAATCTTTTCTAATAAATTGCCCAACTCCACCTTGTCTACTGGCTTGACCAGATAATCCACGACACTAAGGTTCATGGCTTTTTTAACGTACTCAAACTCCTGATAACCAGACAGCAAGATATAATAGGTATCTGGAAGTAGCTCTTTCATTTCCCTAATCATCTCAAGTCCGGTCTTATCTGGCATGTTGACATCGGAAATGACCACATCTACTGGATTTTTCTTAACGTAGTCCAAAGCATCATCTGCGTGATTAGCAGTTGCGACGACTTGCATATCCCATTTTTCAAAGGGGATTAATCGCTTGAGCCCCTCTGTCACCATGTACTCATCGTCTACTAATAAAACTTTATACATTTCTACCCTTTCTATTCATCCTGGATAGTGATATGGTAACGAACACCTTCTTGTTCAGCTGACTCTACACTGATTTGGTAGCGATCCCCAAAGTAGAGAACAAAGCGTTCGTGTACATTTACTATTCCAATTGATTGCTGCTCCCCACTATAGCTTGCCTCGTGTTCAAAACTTCGTTGAGTTAATTTTTCTTGCAAGCTAGCTAGTTTCTCAGCGGGCATTCCTCGACCATTATCTACTACTAGGATTTCAACGAATCCTTGGCCTTTCAAGGCTTTGATACTGATGACATTATCTGTTCTGCGATGATCAACACCATGGGCAAAGTAGTTTTCTACTAATGGTTGGAGTGTAAATTTTGGAATCCTCATTTCTTCCAATTCTGGTGCAATCTTGAAACCATAAGCAATGGATTTAGGATAACGCACCATACAGAGATAGCTATATTTTCGGCAAAATTCCAACTCCTGCTTCAACGTGGTTTCCCGCTCGTCGGAGATATTGTTGCGTAACAAGCTACTAAATTCATAGATAATATCTGCCAGTTCATCCTGACTTTGCATGACGGCATACATCCGTAAAAACTCTAGAGTATTGTACATAAAGTGAGGATTGATTTGAGCCTGTAGGGCTCGCATATTGGCATCCTTTTGACTGAGCTCTAGCTGATAGATATCGTGGATATTTTTTTCCAGGCGATCCAACATATCATTGGTTGTTTCTGCAATGAGAAGCAACTCTTGGTCTTTTTCAGAGGTATCGATTCGAAGGCCTTCTTCTCCTTGAGCAATCACCTCGATCGAATCTACTAGGTCTACGACCTGCTTTTGGTAATTTGAAAAAGTCTGTCTAAGGGTCACGTACAAAATGATGATAAAGAGAATACTTAGCCCAATAATGACAGCTGAACTCGTCAAAGTTCCTGTAAGAACAAAATTTTTAGGAACAGCAACTCGAACCTGATAACCGTGAGAGGTGACACCTACAAACCAGTTTTCTCGCTCGGCTGAGACCTTCTCCCCAATATGGAACATCTCAGTCTCAAAAGGCGAAGTTACTGTTACAGCCATTGGTATATGGCCTCGAGTATTGTCAATAGCGCCATGTAAAACATCTGGGGATAGGGAGATATAAATCACTCCTAAATCCTTGTCAGACACAGGATCAGAAACAGGAATGGCAAAACTATTGGCTGTTGGCTTAAAATCCTCCGCAGGAACTTTCTCTCCACTGCGTTTTTCTCTAGTCGAAACATATACTTCCTTGTAGTCCTGAAGAACAATAGCCACTCCAGTCACAAAATCATTCCGAACATAGAGGTCATCAATATTTTCATACAGGGAAACAGAGATATAAGGCGAAGTTTTACGCTCTAATTGCCAATAGAAATAGTCTGGTGTGCTGAGACTGAAATACTTGTAAATTCCTTCGATGCGGGCCTGATTTTCAACCAAAGACTGAGCAAGTTGAGTTGACTCTCTGTGATAATATTCCACTTCACTCACTGTCCGAGTGGTCACACGTTCTGCAACCCGTTGGGCCTCTTTCTCACGCGAGTCCCAGTCAGCATACGATAGCATAATCGCAAAACTGGCAATGACCACGATCATAACCAAACTATAAATCCGTAAAAGAGAGTGAAGCCAAAACTGCTTCATTCTATTTTGTCGCCAATTTTTCATGGATACTTTCATAAATAGGTTCCAACATATCACTGATAAAGAAATGCCACATTCCAATTCCTACAAAAAAGAGCAAGGCAGGCATATAATAACCAACTCCTACAAGGAGAGCGGACCCGAGTAAAACCTTGGCAATCGCAGGTAGGCTCATAAAAATCCCGATAAGGGATAGTTTCAAGGTATTTTGGTAGGATAAATCAAAGTACACCTGAAGTTTCAAGGAAACAGTATAGGCTAGAAAGACAAGAGCAACTACAAGGACATTGAGAAAGGTCGCCAAGAGGTGGAAAATCGTCTGGTGGGGCAATTGAACTAGAAGATACAAACCATAAACTAGGACAAGATCCACAAACACAAAACTATAGAAAGCCAGATTGCTCTTGACAAAATTGCTCTTATACAATTCCCAAGCTTCCTTCAAATGGTATGCTCGATAGGTATACCCATGCTCCGCATACAAACTCATAAGAGTTGCACTAGCTGGTGCCAAACCAAAGACTACTCCTCCTGCAAGTGTTAATAGCCAGAAATAAGCCGTCGCAATCATTCCCAAAAAGATACTATTAAAGACGAATTCTAGAAATTTTCCCATGCTACTCTCCTTAAACTAACGATGTAACTATTATATCATATTTCAAACGTTTTCAAAAATATAGAACTCCCATTTACAATCCTCAAAAAGCATGATACAATTGGTTTTGTTAATTCGCATCAAGGAGATTCTCATGAAGAAAAATATCTTAACCACCCTCTTGGCCGCCGTCCTTTATTTCCTCTGTCTAGGGATTGGAGTCTTCCTAGGACACCTGGTCGATCAAACAGGCAATATGTTCTACGCGCCGGCCTTTTCTGCCCTTGTCGGTGGCAGTGTCTACATGCTTCTTTTGACGAAGGTCCCTCGTTTTGGCGCTATCACCACTCTAGGACTTTTTATGGCACTTTTCTTCCTAGCTAGCAAGCATGGCGCTGGTGCCTTTCTCCCAGGACTCGCCTGTGGTCTTGCAGCAGATGCCATCGCTCGTCTCGGAAACTACAAAGACCGAATCAAAAACACCCTCTCCTTCCTCGTCTTTGCTTTTAGCACAAGTGGCCCTATCTTCCTCATGTGGATCCGTCCCAAAGCTTACGTGGCTACCTTACTTGCGCGTGGGAAATCCCAAGAATACATCGACCGTATCATGGTCGCTCCAGAGTTGGACAAAATCCTTCTCTTTGTTTCAAGCATCCTTCTAGGTGCCTTGATTGGGGCTGTGGTTGGGCAATTTCTAAGTCAAAAAATAGCTGATAAACTATAAGGTAAAAGCCCTGAAGACTAGCAATGCCTAGCTCCAGGGCCTTTTTGTATACAATCTTAAAATTCACTATAGATAAATTCTTGAATATTCGAAAAATCGGTCACAAAACAGTAGATCACGATGCTCAAGATGACCGTATAGAAAAATAGTGTCCACAAGATTAAACGATGTGTGTTAGTTAGCTTGGTTTGCAAATTTGTAAAGTTCTTTTTCAACTTCCATCCATCCTTTCACTCCAACGTGCATCACGTCAAATAAAAAGTAATCATCATACTCTCTGTCTCCATAGTTTAATACGGTTGCACCATGACTCTTTGCGACATCTTCTATTTTTTTATAAGTTTTTTCTCGCATCTCTCTTGAGACACCAGTGTAGTCATTCCATTTCCCGTTTACTGGGAAAATAATAACCTCAACTTCAATTCCCAATTCTTTGGCAACTGTCAAGAAGAGTTCCATATCTGAATACTCTGGTGACTCTAGGTAGCTCAAATCTTTATTAGAATCTTTCAGCGATGCATAGCGATCTTTTAAGTAAGTATTGTAGTAGTTATTATCAACAGCATAGTCATTATTGTCTGTTTTCTTTTTGACCTCTTCCACAAACTGATCCGTCATCTTTTCCCAATCATAGTCTGGGGTTTTGTCTCCTGATGAGGGATAATCTGATTTCTCATGATTTTCATAAAATTTTCGTTTGAGCTTAAAGGAATACATCGCGTTCTCAAACTCTAATAGTTTTTTATCAACAATGGTTCCTTTTCCATCTATGAAATAACTTTTATATTTTTTGTAGATGTCGTTTTGTTGCTTGTTCCCCTTGGTAATCTCGATAATGCGATTGATTAGTTTTTCTTTCGTTTCTTTACTAATCTTGTCATTATCTAGCATGTGGAAAATATGTTCCTGAGAAGCCTTGTTCAAAAAGGCATCTTGATGGGTCCCATCTTTTTCAAACCACTGAACAGACTCTACTATAGCTACTTTTCGCTTACTCATAGATCCTTCAATAGAAGCTAAAGTAGAGGCCTGAATGATGTTTTGAGAATAACTAGTCCCAATCTGCATGATATTAAAATCGTTGTAGTTAAAAATTTTATTTGGATGATAGTCTTCATTTATCGTCGCAACCAACTCTGAGGAACCCATTAGAACCAGTGTATTGGGGGTGATATTGCTTGTTAGAATATCTCTACTTTTATACTTTTCATATGAAGTGCTGTAACGAATACTGTTATCCTTGACTTTATAATAATCATCAATCTTCTTGACATACGTCACATGTAAAAGGGCAAGCGTCGCAATTACGAGCACAAGCGATAGTAAAAATGCTTTTACTTTAATCATCTC
>CAJZDE010000014.1:0-15084 GCA_915063165.1 uncultured Streptococcus sp. | reverse complement strand
AAATCTTATAGCAAAGATGAGAAAAATATTTATGATTTTACCATCGAATATAGAAAGAGAAAGGAAGTCTAATGGAGCGCAGTATTTTTGGATTTTTTACAGCTTTTTTGTGTGTGATCTGTATTTTGACTGGAGCACAGGCTTTTCGTAAGAAGCGCTATGGACTGTCTGCCTTACTCTGGTTGAATGCTTTTACCAATCTGGTAAACAGTGTCCACGCTTTTTATATGACCTTATTTTAGATAGAATGATAAATTAGATTGGAAGGGAATCATGCCTACAAATAGGAAAAATGATATGATGGTTTATTGCTCATTTTGTGGCAAAAGCCAAGAAGAAGTTAAAAAAATAATCGCTGGGAACAACGCCTTTATCTGTAATGAATGTGTGGAGTTGGCCCAGGAAATCATTCGTGAGGAGTTGGCAGAAGAAGTCTTAGCAGACTTGTCTGAAGTACCAAAACCAATCGAACTCTTAAACATCTTGAACCACTATGTGATTGGTCAAGATCGTGCCAAACGTGCCTTGGCAGTGGCTGTATATAACCACTACAAACGCATCAATTTCCATGACACTCGTGAAGAGTCAGAAGATGTGGATTTGCAAAAATCAAACATTTTGATGATTGGCCCAACTGGTTCAGGGAAGACTTTCCTTGCTCAAACACTTGCTAGAAGTTTGAATGTACCTTTTGCCATTGCAGATGCAACAGCTCTTACTGAGGCTGGTTATGTAGGTGAGGACGTGGAAAATATCCTCCTCAAACTCTTGCAAGCTGCTGACTTCAACATCGAACGTGCAGAACGTGGAATTATCTACGTGGATGAGATTGACAAGATTGCCAAAAAGAGCGAGAATGTGTCTATCACACGTGACGTTTCGGGCGAAGGGGTACAACAAGCTCTTCTCAAGATTATTGAGGGAACTGTAGCCAGCGTACCGCCTCAAGGTGGACGCAAACATCCACAACAAGAGATGATTCAGGTAGATACCAAGAATATCCTCTTCATCGTGGGTGGTGCCTTTGATGGCATCGAAGAAATCGTCAAACAACGTCTGGGAGAAAAAGTCATCGGTTTTGGCCAAAATAACAAGGCGATTGACGAAAACAGCTCCTACATGCAAGAAATCATCGCAGAAGATATTCAAAAATTCGGTATTATTCCTGAGTTGATTGGACGCTTACCTGTCTTTGCTGCTCTTGAGCAATTGACGGTCGATGACTTGGTTCGCATCTTGAAAGAACCAAGAAATGCCTTGGTGAAACAATACCAAACCTTGCTTTCTTATGATGATGTTGAGTTGGAATTTGACGATGAAGCCCTTCAAGAGATTGCCAATAAGGCCATCGAACGCAAAACGGGTGCGCGTGGTCTTCGATCAATCATCGAAGAAACCATGCTAGACGTTATGTTTGAAGTACCAAGTCAGGAAAATGTGAAATTGGTTCGCATCACAAAAGAAGCTGTCGATGGAACGGAAAAACCAATCCTAGAAACAGCCTAGAGGTGACTATGGAAATCAATACACACAATGCTGAAATCTTGCTCAGTGCGGCAAATAAGTCCCACTATCCGCAGGATGACCTACCAGAGATTGCCCTAGCAGGGCGTTCAAATGTTGGCAAGTCTAGCTTTATCAACACCATGCTGAACCGCAAAAATCTGGCCCGTACATCAGGAAAACCTGGGAAAACCCAGCTACTCAACTTTTTTAACATTGATAACAAGATGCGCTTTGTGGATGTACCAGGTTATGGCTATGCCCGCGTTTCCAAAAAGGAACGTGAAAAGTGGGGTCGCATGATTGAGGAGTACCTGACAACTCGGGAAAATCTCCGTGCGGTTGTCAGTTTGGTGGATCTCCGTCACGACCCGTCAGTAGATGATGTACAGATGTACGAATTTCTCAAGTATTATGAGATTCCGGTTATCATCGTTGCAACCAAGGCGGACAAGATTCCTCGTGGTAAATGGAACAAGCACGAATCAACAATCAAAAAGAAATTAAACTTTGACCCAAGTGACGACTTCATCCTCTTTTCATCTGTCAGCAAGGCAGGGATGGATCAGGCTTGGGATGCAATATTAGAAAAATTGTGAGGGAAAGAAATGGCAAAAACAATTCATACAGACAAAGCTCCAAAGGCTATTGGACCATATGTTCAAGGGAAAATCGTTGGCAATCTTTTGTTTGCTAGCGGCCAAGTTCCTCTTTCACCTGAAACTGGAGAAATTGTAGGAGAAACGATCCAAGAACAGACAGAACAAGTTTTGAAAAACATTGCTGCTATTTTGGCTGAAGCAGGAACAGACTTTGACCATGTTGTCAAAACAACTTGCTTCTTGAGCGATATGAATGACTTTGTTCCTTTTAACGAGGTTTACCAGACTGCCTTTAAAGAGGAATTTCCAGCTCGTTCAGCTGTAGAGGTTGCACGTCTTCCTCGTGATGTAAAAGTCGAAATTGAAGTGATCGCAGAGATTGGATAAGCTAGTTGAAGTTTGGCTCTGCCAAACTTTTTTTGATATAAGGAGAGATAGATGACAAAGAAACAACTTCACCTGGTGATTGTGACAGGGATGAGTGGCGCAGGGAAAACAGTAGCCATTCAGTCCTTCGAGGATTTGGGATATTTCACTATTGACAATATGCCACCAGCCCTCTTACCAAAGTTTTTGCAGTTGGTAGAGACCAAGGATGATGACCATAAGTTAGCCCTAGTAGTCGATATGCGGAGCCGTTCCTTCTTTTCAGAGATTCAGGCTGTCTTGGATGAATTGGAAAACCAAGATGATTTGGATTTCAAAATTCTCTTTTTAGACGCGGCGGATAAGGAATTGGTTGCTCGTTACAAGGAAACCAGAAGAAGTCACCCTCTAGCAGCGGATGGTCGAATTTTAGATGGCATCAAGCTGGAGCGCGAGCTCTTGGCACCTTTGAAAAACATGAGCCAAAATGTGGTGGATACGACCGAACTCACTCCGCGTGAACTTCGTAAAACCATTGCTGAGCAATTTTCAGACCAAGAACAGGCCCAGTCTTTCCGTATAGAGGTCATGTCTTTTGGATTCAAGTATGGTATCCCTATTGATGCGGACTTGGTATTTGATGTCCGTTTCTTGCCAAATCCATACTACCTCCCTGAACTCCGCAATCAGACAGGTGAGGATCAAGCAGTTTATGACTATGTGATGAATCATGAAGAGTCTGAAAGTTTCTATCAGCACTTACTCGCCTTGATTGAGCCCATTTTGCCAAGTTACAAAAAAGAAGGCAAGTCTGTTTTAACCATTGCAGTAGGATGTACAGGTGGACAACACCGTAGTGTTGCCTTTGCCAAGCGCATAGCTGAGGACCTTGCTAAAAACTGGCCTGTCAATGAAAGCCATCGTGACAAAGACAGAAGAAAGGAAACGGTAAACCGTTCATGAGAAAACCAAAGATAACGGTAATTGGTGGAGGAACTGGTATCCCCGTCATTTTGAAAAGCTTGCGAGAAAAGGATGTTGATATCGCAGCCATCGTAACGGTAGCTGATGATGGCGGATCTTCTGGTGAGCTAAGAAAGAATATCCAACAGCTGACACCACCAGGCGATCTTCGCAATGTTCTGGTAGCCATGTCGGATATGCCTAAATTTTATGAGAAGGTTTTTCAGTACCGCTTTTCAGAAGACGCTGGTGCTTTTGCGGGTCATCCTCTAGGAAATATCATTATAGCAGGACTTTCTGAAATGCAAGGGTCCACTTACAATGCCATGCAGCTGCTAAGTCTCTTTTTCCACACAACAGGAAAAATCTACCCCTCAAGCGATCAGCCTTTGACACTGCATGCAGTCTTTAAAGACGGTTCTGAGGTGGCAGGTGAGAGCCACATTGCAGATCATCCAGGTATGATTGACCATGTCTATGTGACCAATACCTTGGATGATGAAACACCCCAAGCCAGCCGTCGAGTGGTCAATACCATTCTCGAGAGTGATATGATCGTCTTGGGGCCTGGTTCCCTCTTTACATCGATTTTGCCGAATATTGTCATCGAGGAGATTGGACAGGCTCTCTTGGAGACTAAGGCAGAGATCGCCTATGTCTGCAATATCATGACCCAGCGTGGGGAAACAGAGCACTTTTCAGACAGTGACCACGTGGAAGTCCTCCATCGACACTTAGGTCGGCCTTTTATTGATACGGTCTTGGTCAATATTGAAAAGGTTCCTAGAGAATACATGGATACCAACCGTTTCGATGAATATTTGGTACAGGTAGAGCATGACTTTGCTGGTCTTTGCAAGCAGGTTCCTCGTGTGATTTCTTCCAATTTCCTTCGTTTGGAAAATGGAGGAGCCTTCCACGATGGCGATTTGATTGTGGATGAATTGATGCGAATTATACAGGTGCGCAAATGAGTTTTACAGTTGCAGTAAAAGAAGAAATTCTTGGTCAGCACCATCTCAGTCGTCATGAGCTGTCGGCAATTATCAAGATGTCTGGCAGTATCGGTCTCTCGACTTCAGGCTTGACCTTGTCCGTCGTGACTGAAAATGCCAAGTTAGCTCGGCACCTTTATGAGTCCTTTCTCCATTTTTATGAAATCAAGTCAGAGATTCGTCACCATCAGAGAAGCAATCTTCGCAAGAACCGTGTCTATACGGTCTATACCGATGAGAGGGTGCAGGAGCTTTTAGCTGATTTGCGGCTTGCGGATTCCTTCTTTGGTTTGGAGACAGGTATCGATCCTGATATTTTAGCAGATGAAGAAGCAGGTCGTGCCTACTTATGTGGGGCCTTTCTGGCAAATGGTAGTATTCGAGATCCTGAGTCTGGCAAGTACCAGTTGGAAATCAGTTCCGTTTATCTGGACCATGCCCAAGGACTGGCCTCTCTCCTCCAGCAATTTTTACTGGATGCCAAGGTTATTGAGCGAAAGAAAGGTGCAGTTACTTATCTCCAACGTGCAGAAGACATCATGGATTTCTTGATTGTGATTGGGGCCATGCAGGCTCGTGATAACTTTGAGCGTGTCAAGATTTTGCGTGAAACCCGTAACGATCTCAATCGCGCCAATAACGCTGAAACAGCCAATATCGCTCGGACAGTTTCTGCCAGTATGAAGACCATTAATAATATCAGTAAAATCAAAGATAGAATGGGCTTGGAAAATTTACCCGTGGATTTGCAAGAGGTGGCTCAGTTGCGAATCCAGCACCCAGACTACTCTATCCAGCAGTTGGCAGATAGCCTGAGCAATCCCCTAACCAAAAGTGGTGTCAACCACAGACTCAGAAAGATCAATAAAATAGCAGATGAATTATAAAACCACGAATCGTTGATCCGTGGTTCTTTTCTTATAAACTGGTTGAGTGTTTTGGTTGAACTTTTTGGTCAGGGTCGATGTAGTTAATGGCATTGTTAACAGCTGTTGGAGCTTCACCTAGTCCTGTAGCAATCAAATCAATCTTACCTTCATAGTAGCAGCAGTCCCCAATGGCGTAGATACCCTCTTGGCTGGATTCTTGCTTGCTATTGACAATAATCTTGTGTCGGTTGAGGTCCAGCCCCCAATTTTTAAGATTGCCAACAGATGATTTGAAACCATAGTTGACAAAGAGATGGTCTACCTCAATCGTTTCGGTTTCATCTGATTTGACTTTGGTGATTTCTAGTTTATCGAGTGTTTTTCCATCTCCGATAAGTTGGCTAGGAACGAACGGCGTCTTGATGGTTACAGATGATTCTTGCAAGGCTTGCACACTATGTTCCAAGGCACGGAAATTATCTCTGCGGTGAACGAGAGTAGTTGGTGCAATCTTTTCAAAAGCCAGAGCCCAGTCCACTGCTGAGTCCCCGCCACCAAGGATGGTTACTTTCTTGCCAGCGTATTGCTGAATGTTGGAAACGTGGTAGTGGATATTTTCATAGTTCTCAACGTTCTCCAACTCGAGCGGACGTGGTTTGAAGGCGCCACCACCCATGGCAATGATGACTGTTTTAGTCAGGTGGCTTCCCTTGTTAGTTGTGATGGTAAATCCTTGATCTTGCTTCTCAATTTCAAGAACGGTTTCGTTGAGGTGAACAGGTGTTTCAAAGCCGTTTAGCTGTTCAATCAAGCGATTGGTCAGCTCTTCCCCGGTTAAGTTTGGAAAACCTGGCACATCAAGGATTTGCTTTTCAGGGTAGAGGATGGCAGGTTGGCCACCGAGCTGGGGAAGAGAGTCGATAATTTGGACTTTGGCTTGGCGTAGGTGAGCGTAAAAGGCAGCAAAGAGCCCGACAGGACCACCACCTACAATTGTAATATCATAGAGTTGAGACATGATTTCTCCTTCGTTTTTTCTAGTCAGTTTATTTTATCATATTTTTGCTTAATTTAAAATGAGGTAGGATAGGGAAAAAATGGGCAAAAAATGGTATAATGGTACGGAAAGTGTTTTGACAGGGAGGAGGCCAGGGATGAATTTTCAACCATTATCCAATTTGCAATACTGGACGAGTTTGTTTTCAAGCCCTTGGACAATAGTCACCAATCTGATTGATATTCTCATTGTGACTTATATTTTATATCATTTTACCAAAGCGATTGCAGGGACCAAAATCATGATATTGGTGCGGGGAGTTCTGGTCTTTATTTTAGGTCAGATTCTGTCCAATATGATTGGTTTGACGACCATTTCCTGGTTGATCAATCAGATCATCACCTACGGGGTTATCGCAGCAGTAGTTATTTTTTCACCAGAGATTCGAACTGGTTTGGAACGATTGGGCCGGGCTACGGATTTCTTCTACAATGCTCCTATTAGTGCGGAAGAGCAAATGGTTCGTGCCTTTGTCAAATCAGTCGAGTACATGAGCCCCCGTAAGATTGGTGCTCTGGTAGCGGTACAGCGAGTAAGAACCTTGCAGGAATATATTTCGACTGGGATTCCTCTGGATGCTAAGATTTCCTCTGAGTTATTGATTAATATCTTTATCCCCAATACTCCCTTACACGATGGAGCGGTCATTGTCAGAGAAGATCGGATTGCCGTAACTTCAGCCTACCTACCCCTAACTGAAAATACTGGAATTTCTAAGGAGTTTGGGACACGTCATAGGGCAGCGATTGGTTTGTCAGAAGTATCGGATGCTCTTACCTTTGTGGTTTCAGAGGAAACAGGTGGAATCTCAATCACCTATAATGGAGTCTTTAAGCATGATTTGACCTTGGAAGAGTTTGAATCGGAACTAAGAAGAATCTTGCTTCCAACATCCGAGAAAAAACAAGGTCTGAAAGAGCGTTTGCTAGGAGGATTGAAACATGAGAAAAAATAGTCTTTATATTATTTCTTCCTTCTTTTTCGCCTGCATCCTCTTTATCTATGCGACTTCTACAAACTATCAGAATAGCACTAGCGCCAGACAGGTGAGGACAGAAACCTATACCAATACGGTTCTTAATGTCCCAATCGATATTCAGTACGACAGCGATCAGTACTTTATTAGTGGCTTTACCTCTGAAGTGACGGTCTTTCTGACAGGGTCAAACAGAGTTGCTTTGGCGAGCGAGATGCAGGAAAGTACTCGGAAATTCAAGGTCAAAGCTGACTTGACAAATGCCAGTGTAGGAACCATCGAAGTTCCTCTAACCATTGAAAATTTACCGAGTGGTTTGACGGCTGTTGCAACTCCGCAAAAGATAACAGTTAAGGTTGGTAAAAAAGCAAAACGAGATAATGTAATCGTTGTGCCGGAGATTGACCCTAGCCAGATTGATTCTCGTGTGAAAATTGATACAGTCACTGTGTCAGATGAAAAAGTAACAGTTATTAGTGACGAGGAGACTCTCTCTAGAGTAGATCGAGTTATTGCCATCTTGCCGACGAGTGAACGGATAACAGGTAACTACTCGGCCTCTGTTCCACTACAAGCAGTTGATAAAAATGGAAATGTCTTGCCAAGCGTCATTATGCCATTTGACACTACAATGAAAATTACAACCAAAACAGTATCGTCTAGCTCGAGTTCTTCGTCAACGACCTCGTCAACGGGCTCTTCAACCAGCAGTTCGTCTTCAACGAGTTCAGAAACGAAACCAGACTCGTCTAAACAGGACTAAATAAAACAGTAGAAAAGGATGATAAATAAAATGGGTAAATATTTTGGGACCGATGGAGTCCGTGGAGAAGCAAACGTAGAACTGACGCCAGAATTGGCCTTTAAACTGGGACGTTTTGGTGGTTATGTTCTTAGCCAACACGAAACAGAAGCTCCTAAAGTCTTTGTAGGACGTGATACACGTATCTCAGGAGAAATGTTAGAATCAGCCTTAGTGGCAGGTCTCCTCTCTGTAGGGATTCATGTCTACAAACTCGGTGTCCTTGCAACACCAGCAGTAGCATACTTGGTCAAAACTGAGGGAGCCAGTGCAGGTGTCATGATTTCCGCTAGCCACAATCCAGCCCTTGATAATGGAATTAAATTCTTTGGTGGGGATGGCTTCAAACTTGATGATGAAAAAGAAGCAGAAATCGAAGCCTTGCTAGATGCTACAGAAGACACCCTTCCTCGTCCAAGTGCCGAAGGATTGGGAACCTTAGTGGACTATCCAGAAGGATTACGTAAGTATGAAGGCTACCTTGTTTCAACTGGAACTCCTCTTGAAGGAATGAAAGTGGCCTTGGATACAGCAAACGGTGCAGCGTCTACAAGTGCCCGTCAAATCTTTGCAGACCTTGGGGCTCAAATAACTGTTATCGGTGAGACACCAGATGGTCTTAATATCAACTTGAATGTGGGTTCTACACATCCAGAAGCTCTTCAAGAAGTTGTCAAAGAAAGCCAGTCAGCTATCGGTTTGGCCTTTGACGGAGACAGTGACCGTTTGATTGCTGTTGATGAAAATGGTGACATCGTCGATGGCGATAAGATCATGTACATCATCGGGAAATATCTTTCTGAAAAAGGCCAGTTGGCTCAAAACACCATCGTGACAACGGTTATGTCTAACCTTGGCTTCCATAAGGCCTTGGAGAGTGTTGGTATTAACAAGGCAGTGACTGCTGTTGGCGACCGCTATGTTGTTGAAGAAATGAGAAAATCAGGCTACAACCTTGGTGGTGAACAGTCTGGTCACGTTATCTTGATGGATTACAATACAACTGGTGATGGTCAATTATCAGCTGTCCAATTGACTAAAATCATGAAAGAAACAGGCAAGAGCTTGTCTCAACTGGCATCAGAAGTGACGATTTACCCACAAAAACTGGTCAATATCCGAGTGGAAAATGCTATGAAAGAGAAAGCCATGGAAGTGCCAGCCATTAAAACTATCATTGAAAAGATGGAAGAAGAAATGGCAGGGAACGGTCGTATCCTTGTCCGCCCAAGTGGAACAGAACCCCTCTTGCGCGTCATGGCTGAAGCCCCAACAACAGAAGAAGTTAACTACTACGTAGATACAATTGCTGCTGTTGTTAAAGATGAAATCGGAATTGACTAAAGCCTAGAAAACTAGATGAAATGATAAAAATGTGGTACAATTGCATAGTAAATTGTAGCAATGGGAGAGAAAAATGAATCTTAAACGAGAACAAGAATTTGTTAGCCAGTATCACTTTGATGCTCGTAACTTTGAATGGGAAAATGAAAATGGAGCTCCTGAAACCAAGGTAGACGTGAACTTTCAGTTGCTCCAACATGACCAAGAAAACCAAGTAACTTCGCTTGTTGTTATCTTGAGTTTTATGATTGTCTTTGACAAATTTGTCATCAGTGGAACGATTTCCCAAGTTAACCATGTGGAAGGTCGCATTGTTAACGAACCAAGCGAATTTAACCAAGAAGAAGTCGAAACCTTGGCACGTCCATGTTTGAATATGCTCAATCGTTTGACGTATGAAGTAACAGAAATCGCCTTGGATCTTCCAGGGATCAATTTGGAGTTTTAGTCATGAAATTAGCTGTCATTACAGATTCTTCAGCCTATTTAGAGGAGAAGACGCTGCAAAGAGAGAATCTATTTATCTTGGATATTCCTGTTAACATTGATGGGGAGGAGTATGTCGAAGGTGTCAATCTGACTGCTGAGGAATTTTATCAAAAAATGGCTCAGTCTGTAGAATTACCTAAAACTAGTCAACCAAGTATTGCCAAATTGGATGAGATTCTTAGTTCTTTGAAAGACGAGGGTTATACCCATGTCTTGGGACTCTTTCTTTCGTCAGGAATTTCAGGCTTTTATCAGAACATCCAATACATGTTGGATGAGTATGATGGCTTGACCATTGCCTTTCCAGATACCCATATCACCAGTTCCCCTCTAGGATTTATGGTAGAGAGTGCTTTTGAATGGGCAGAACAAGGTGATGATTTTGCCCAGATTCAGGAGAAGTTGGGGATCCAAATTGCTGATAATTCAGCCTTTATCATAGTAGATGACCTCGACCACTTGGTTAAAGGAGGACGTTTGTCAAATGGGGCAGCTATCTTAGGGAATCTCCTCAGTATCAAGCCTATCCTTTACTTTAATGACCAAGGTGTGATTGAAGTTTACGAAAAAGTTCGTACGGAAAAGAAGGCAATCAAACGTTTGGTGGAAATCATCAAGGAGTTGACAAAAGATGGGGACTACCGTATAACAGTCATCCATGGCAATGCTCCTCAAAAGGCAGCGGATTTACGTCAGCTTTTGATGGAGAGTGGTGTGACTGCTGAAATTCCAATTGAAACCTTTGGTAGTGTCATTGGGACCCACCTTGGAGAAGGTAGTATCGCCTTGAGCTATACACCAATCGTCTAAATTGTTCTTACAGGCTTTGTATCTTAGAAATTGAACACGGACTATCTGCCTCATGAAAAAAGATGCCTGTCTTGCCTTTCATGGAAAGTCAGCGCCATTCCCTATTTTTTATGGGCAGCTAGCATCCTTTGTATCTTACCAATTGAACACGCCTGGAACCCTGTGTGAAAAAGATAGTTCTTCCAAAGAGTAGACACTCCTTGATCAGAACTCATATTTTCACTTTGTGTTCTTAGAGGCTTTGTATCTTAGAAATTGAACACGGACTATCTGCCTCTTGAAAAAGATGCCTGTCTTGCCTTTCATGGAAAGTCAGTGCCATTTCCTATTTTTCATGGGCAGCTAACGTCCTTTGTATCTTAGTCAGGAGTAGTGATGAGTATTCGAGTAATTATTGCCGGTTTTAAGGGAAAGATGGGCCAGGCCGCTTGTCAGATGGTCTTGGCTGATCCTGACTTGGACTTGGTTGCAGTTTTGGATCCGTTTGAGTCTGAATCAGAATGGAAAGGCATTCCTGTCTTCAATGATAAGGCAGCCTTGGCTGGATTTGAGGCTGATGTCTGGGTGGATTTCACCACACCAGCTGTTGCCTACGAAAATACACGCTTTGCTCTTGAAAATGACTTTGCTCCAGTGGTTGGAACAACAGGCTTCACTAGTGAAGAAATTGCAGAACTAAAAGCATTTTCCCGTGAACAAGATTTGGGTGGCTTGATTGCCCCTAACTTTGCCTTGGGTGCGGTCTTGCTTATGCAATTTGCGGCCCAGGCGGCTAAATATTTCCCAAATGTGGAGATTATCGAGCTCCATCATGACAAGAAAAAAGATGCTCCGAGTGGAACAGCCATTAAAACAGCTGAGTTGATGGCAGAAGTTCGAGAGTCTATCCAACAAGGTGCGTCTGATGAGGAGGAACTGCTTGCAGGAGCTCGTGGAGCTAATTTTGATGGCATGCGCATCCACTCAGTCCGTCTACCAGGCTTGGTAGCTCATCAGGAAGTCATCTTCGGCAATCAGGGAGAAGGATTGACCCTCCGTCATGACTCCTATGATCGTAGCTCCTTCATGACAGGGGTTAATTTGGGAATCAAAGAAGTTGTCAAGCGTCATGAGCTTGTTTATGGATTAGAACACTTATTATGAGATTAACACAAATGCCTTCTGAATTTCAGAAGGCTTTACCAGTATTAGAAAAAATTAAAGAAGCAGGTTTTGAAGCCTATTTTGTTGGGGGTTCCGTCAGGGATGCCCTCCTCAATCGTCCCATCCATGATGTGGATATTGCGACTTCTTCTTATCCAGAGGAAACCAAGCAGATTTTTCCGAGAACAGCTGATATCGGAATCGAGCACGGAACTGTCTTGGTTTTAGATGGGGACGAGGAGTATGAGGTAACCACCTTTCGGACAGAGGATGTCTATGTAGACTATCGCAGACCCAGTGCGGTTTCCTTTGTGCGTTCGCTAGAAGAGGACCTCAAGCGCCGTGATTTCACAGTTAATGCCTTTGCCTTGGATGAGACAGGCAAAATTATTGACTTGTTCCATGGTTTAGAAGATTTGAAAAACCAAGTCTTACGAGCAGTTGGAGTGGCAAGTGAGCGTTTCAACGAAGATGCTCTGCGGATTATGCGTGGCTTCCGTTTTCAGGCCAGTCTCGGTTTTAAACTTGAGCCAGAAACTTATGAAGCGATGAAGACTTTGACGCCACTTTTGGAGAAAATTTCTGTGGAGCGCACCTTCGTTGAGTTTGATAAACTCTTGCTGGCACCTTTTTGGCGAGTGGGTCTGTCTTCCATGATTGAAAGTCAAGCTTATGACTATCTTCCAGATATGGCAGGAAGCCAGGACAAGCTCAACAAACTGTTTGATTTGGAGACTGAGTTCACTTTTGAATCTTCCGAACAAGCCTGGGCAGCTCTATTGTGGGCTTTGGAGATTAAAGATGCACAGCCATTTTTGAAGGCATGGAAAACCTCACGACAGTTTGCCAAGCAGGTGCAGGATTTACTGACTATTTTGGCTTTGCGAGAAGAAGGAGAGCTGAGCAAGCGTGATTGTTACCGCTTTGACTTGGATTTACTTTTACAAGCTGAAAGTCTTCGTCAGGCCCAAGGAAAAGCAGTCAACCCACAAAACATCAAAGAAACTTACCATAGTTTGACCATTCATGATAAGAAAGAAATCCAAATCAATGGTGGTGTTTTGATTAAGGAATATGGTTATCAACCTGGGCCAGATTTGGGAGAAATTTTAACAGAGATTGAGTTTGCCATTGTCGATGGAGAATTGGAAAATGACCGTCAAGCCATCCATGTTTACCTAAGGGAGAAAAAATGAGTGATTTTATCGTTGAAAAACTAAGTAAATCCGTTGGTGACAAGACCGTTTTTAAGGATATTTCTTTTATCATCCATGACTTGGACAGAATCGGTCTGATCGGTGTCAATGGAACGGGCAAAACCACCCTTTTGGACGTCCTTTCTGGAGTTTCAGGCTATGATGGTGACGTTAGCCCTTTTTCCGCTAAGAATGACTACCAGATTGGCTACTTGACCCAGAATCCAGATTTTGATGATAGCAAAACGGTCTTGGATACGGTTCTTTCTAGCAACCTCAAGGAAATCCAGCTCATTCGTGAGTATGAGTTGATCATGCTCAACTACAGTGAGGACAAGCAGGCTCATTTGGAACGGGTCATGGCTGAGATGGATTCTCTCCAAGCCTGGGAAATTGAAAGCCAGGTCAAGACGGTTCTCAGCAAGCTAGGTATTCAGGACTTATCCACTCCTGTTGGGGAATTGTCAGGTGGTCTGAGAAGACGTGTTCAGTTGGCGCAAGTTCTCCTAGGAAACCACGACCTCTTGCTTCTGGACGAGCCTACCAACCATCTGGACATTGCGACCATTGAGTGGCTGACCCTCTTTTTGAAAAATTCCAAGAAAACCGTCCTTTTTATCACCCACGATCGCTATTTCCTAGATGCGCTGTCAACACGGATTTTCGAGTTGGACCGCGCAGGATTGACCGAGTATCAAGGAAATTATCAGGACTATGTTCGCCTCAAGGCTGAACAAGATGAGCGTAACGCTGCCCTTCTCCACAAAAAGGAACAACTTTATAAGCAAGAACTGGCCTGGATGCGCAGACAACCGCAGGCGCGTGCGACCAAGCAACAGGCCCGTATCAATCGTTTTCATGACTTGAAAAAAGAAGTTTCAGGCGGCGTTGCTGAAACAGACTTGACCATGAACTTTGAGACTAGTCGGATTGGGAAAAAAGTCATCGAGTTTCAGGATGTTTCCTTCGCCTATGAAAACAAGCCTATTTTGCAAGATTTCAACCTCTTGGTGCAGGCCAAAGATCGTATTGGAATCGTTGGGGAAAATGGTGTTGGGAAATCAACTCTTCTCAATCTGATTGCAGGAAGTCTTGAGCCAACTAAAGGTCAAGTTATCATCGGTGAGACGGTTCGCATTGCCTATTTCTCTCAACAAATTGAGGGATTGGATGAAAGCAAGCGCGTTATCAATTACCTGCAGGAAGTGGCAGAAGAGGTCAAGACCAGTGGTGGTTCTACGACTTCCATCGCTGAGTTGCTAGAGCAGTTCCTCTTCCCACGTTCGACGCATGGAACCTTGATTGAGAAATTGTCTGGTGGAGAGAAAAAACGCCTCTATCTTCTCAAACTTCTCCTGGAAAAACCAAATGTTCTTCTTTGAGACGAGCCGACAAATGATCTAGATATTGCGACCTTGACAGTTTTGGAGAATTTCTTGCAGGGCTTTGCGGGTCCTGTCTTGACAGTTAGCCACGATCGCTATTTCCTTGATAAGGTAGCGACCAAGATTCTCGCCTTTGAGAATGGAAGCATCCGTACTTTCTTTGGCCATTACACCGACTATCTTGATGAAAAAGTCTTTGAAACAGAGATGGCCAATCAAGTGCAAAAGGCTGAAAAAGAAAAAGTGGTCAAGGTCCGTGAAGATAAGAAACGCATGACCTACCAAGAAAAACAGGAGTGGGCAAGCATTGAAGGGGATATTGAAGCCTTGGAAAATCGTATCGCAGCCATTGAAGAAGAGATGCAGGCAAATGGCTCTGACTTTGGCAAACTAGCGACGCTTCAGAAAGAGCTAGACGAGAAAAACGAAGAACTCCTTGAAAAATACGAACGCTATGAATACCTAAGTGAGTTGGCATGATGGAAGAAAAAATCATTAAACGTAGTCCCAAGAAAATCATTTGGAATACCTTGTTCGGTCTTTTCGTCTTGTTACCTCTATCTTATCTCTATTCGTATTCGGAA
>CAJZDE010000013.1:0-15146 GCA_915063165.1 uncultured Streptococcus sp. | reverse complement strand
TGGTCGAAGCCACTAACCAAACCAGCCCAGCCCCTAGCGAAACGAAAAATCAAGAGGATTCTCCTCTATCCTACATCCTCACTGAGGAAAACTGGTCTAGTATTCCCGCTATGATTGGGATTACAGATGCGGACCTCAAAGAGATTTTTGGAAAATAGATAAGCAGAAAGCCCACCTAGTCAGGTGGGCTTTTTCTCTTTTAAGATTATTTTACTGTTGCAGTGCTTGTGATCAATTCAACAGCTTTTTTGATAGTGATATCGTGTTTCAACATATCAGCTGAAAGCAAGTTTTGTACTTGTGCAACTTCCATGTTGTAGTCTGCTGCCAATTGCTCGATTTCTTTTTGGATTTCTTCTTCTGAAGCGTCAAATCCTTCAGCTTTGGCAACTGCTTCGATAACAAGGTTAGTCTTCGTACGTGACTCAGCTTCTGCTTCGTATTGTTTGTGAAGGTCTTCTTGAGTAGTTCCTGTGATTTGGAAGTACATGTCAGGGTTGATCCCTTGGCGTTGCAAGTTTCCAAGGAATTCATTTACTGAACGGTGAACTTCTTCGTGGATCATTTCTTCTGGAAGTTCTACGATTTCAGCGTTTTCTACAGCTTTATCAATTGCTGCACCTTCAACGGCATCTTTGTATGCTTCTTCTTTCGCAGCAGTCAATTCTTTGCGGTATTTTTCTTTCAATTCGTCAAGAGTTTCCACTTCTTCGTCGATATCTTTTACAAGTTCATCGTCAAGAGCTGGAACTTCTTTAGCTTTTACTTCGTGGATAGTTGTTACGAATTTAGCTTCTTTACCTGCAAGGTCTTCTGCTTGGTAGTCTTCTGGGAATGTTACGATAACATCAACAGTTTCACCAGCTGAGTGTCCAACCAATTGGTCTTCAAAACCTGGGATAAATTGACCTGAACCAAGTCCAAGTGAGAAGTTTTCACCTTTTCCACCGTCAAATTCAACACCGTCGATAGAACCAACGAAGTCAATAACAACAGTGTCGCCATTTTCAGCAGCGCCTTCTTTGATAACCAATTCAGCCAAGTTGTTGCGTTCGCGTTCGATACGTTCTTCAACGTCAGCGTCAGTTACTTCTTTTTCTACATCAACTGATACTTCAAGGTTTTTGTAGTCACCCAATTTTACTTCAGGTTTTGTCACGACTTCAGCAGTGATAACCCAGTCTTGACCTTTTTCCATTGAAGTTACGTCAATTTTTGGTTGCGCAACAACTTCAAGACCAGCTTCTTTTACTGCAGCTTCATAAGCGTTTGGCAAAAGTGCGTTCATTGCATCTTGATAAAGAGCTTCTTCACCAAATTTTTGGTCGAAGATAGGGCGTGGAAGGTGACCTTTACGGAAACCAGGAACGTTAAGAGTTTTCTTTACTGAGTTAAATACACGGTCCAATTCTGGTTTGATTTGGTCTTGAGAGATAGTGAAAGTCAAGACTCCACGGTTTGTTTCTTTGTTTTCAAATGATACAGACATTCTGTCATTTCTCCTTAAAATTTTTTAAATACAGTCTATTATAGCATAAACTACGGTTAATTTTCAAGTCATGAATGCGCTTTTCAATGATGCTAAAGGTACTTGCTGGCTTCTTTGATACTAAGTTCAGTCATTCTTTCCTTGTTTTTTTCGATGAAGTTTGCTACCCATTCTGGATTGGTTTTGGAGTAGTCTCTTAGAGCCCAGCCGATGGCTTTGTTGATAAAAAATTCTGTCTGGTCCAGATTATTGAGCAGAATCTTTTCCATCAGCCGAACATCGGTTTTCTCTTTTCTTAACAACTGGTGATCAATAGCGACTCGTCTCAGCCAGATATTATCTGATAGACTCCATTGGAGGATGATTTCTTTGAGTTCTGGTTTGTCATATACCAGACTTCCTACTACTCGATCAAGGATATCTACCGTATCCCACCAGGACTTGGTCACGATCAGGCGCTCAAGCTTAGGCAAATCGCTCTCCGTTAAATAAGACTGCATAGCTTTCAAATAGTTGGCAGCCACATACTGGTATTCTCTAGGTTCCTTTTCCCAGCAGATATCTACAAAATCCCAATCGATGACCTTTGTTTTTTTCGCACTTGGAAAGTATTTTTTATAAAGGGCATTTCTTTCAGGAGCTGCAATACCTAGAAAGGAAAATTGGTGGCGCATATAGGCTTCCATGGGGCCTGCTTTATGCGGATCTTTTGTCGCTTCTAGCTCCTCAAGTATATCTGCAAGACTCATCTAAAAGTCCTCCTGCCCTACCAAGTGGTGCTGAAAGGCATAGACCGCAGCCTGAGTGCGATCACTGACTTCAAGTTTAGCAAGGATATTGGACACGTGGGTCTTGACCGTCTTGAGAGAGATAAAGAGTTCATCTGCGATCCGCTGATTTTCGTAGCCCTTGGCGATGAGTTGAAGTACGTCTCGCTCACGCGCAGTCAGATCCTCATGAAGTTCAATATGATTGCGGTGGTATTCGACCTTTTTGCTGACCTCTTGTTCAATAGCAAGCTCTCCAGAAGCAACCTTACGAACAGCGTGGAGCAGTTCGTCTGCACTTGAAGTCTTGAGCATATAGCCTTTAGCACCCGCGTTCAAGACCGGCATGATTTTTTCATTGTCTAGGTAAGAGGACACAATCAAAATCTTGGCTTCAGGCCATTCTTTGAGAATAGCCAAGGTTGCATCAATCCCATTCATCTCAGGCATGACAATATCCATGACAATGACATCTGGGCGCAGTTCCAAGGCCAAGTCAATACCTTGAGCCCCATTGGCCGCCTCGCCCACAACTTCCACATCGTCTTGGAGATTAAAATAGCTTTTCAAACCCAATCGGACCATTTCATGGTCATCTACCAGTAAAATTTTCATCTCTACTCCTTTATGATTCCTTATCTAACAGGGGAATACGGATATCAACCGCCAGTCCTTGCTTAGGTGCTGTCAAGAGTTGAACCGTTCCTGCCATATCCTCAACCCGCTCCTTAATATTTCGCAGTCCATAACTCAAGTCATCTAAACTCCCTAACTGGAAGCCAATCCCATTGTCCACCACCTTCAGTTGCAATTCAACATCTGTCTGATAGAGATAGACATCTAAACAAGATGCCTGGGCATGGCGGAGGGTATTGCTGATCAACTCCTGCAATATACGGAAGATATGTTCTTCAATCTTCTTCGGCAATTTAGACACATTTTGCTTGAGACTGACCTTGAGATCGCTCTTGTCCTCAAGCTCTTTTAAGAGGATTTGAATCCCCTCAACCAAACTCTTCTCTTCCAACTCTACAGGTCGCAAATGTAGGAGCAAGACCCGTAGATCTTTCTGAGCAGTCTCTAGGATGGCCGCAACACTTTGCAACTGGGTCTGCATCTTTTCTCTATCCAGCTTCAAAGCCTGCTGACTGACACCTGATAAAATCATATGGGCTGCAAACAACTCCTGACTAACTGTATCGTGCAAGTCACGTGCTATCCGTTTGCGTTCTTTCTCGATAAGTGCTTCTTCCTTGACCAGGCTTTGATTTTCAGCCTTTTGAACAGCTTCTGTCAAGAGATTGAGCTTGCCGGATAAGGACTTGAAACTGGCATCCAAGTCTGGATCTGCAAAAGAAACCACCTCTTTTCCTGCTAGCAGTCGCTTGAGATTGACCTGCATTTTTCTGCGTGAAATTTCTTCCATCACCCGCCAAAAGAGGACAAAAAAGAAGGACATGGAAAGACTAAAGACAAAAATCAAGAAGATTAACTTTTCCAGTTTTTCGATATCTTGTAGCAAATAGGACCAATCAAGATTGAGAATATCTAGTAGACTATTGGTCAAAAAGAGGATAAAAAGGAGAGCAGTCAGCCCGATTAACAGATAGGATTGCTTTTTCATCCTCTGACCACCTCCACATCTCCAATCATACTGGTTAGGAAAATTTTGACGCTCTTGTTACTCTTGAGATAGTCCCTGGTTTCCTGATGATAGTGTTCATTACGAAGGGCTCGCTTGGGTTGATGGAGGAAAGTTAAATCTCCATAGAGACAGTTGACACTGAGACTGATTTCCACATCTACAGGTACGATAATCCTAGTCGTTCCGATCATTTTTCTAAGGATAATGACATTGTCATGATTGGTTAGGATAACTCTTTCTAAATGAATGGTGTCCTTGCCCATGAGGCGAAAGAGATTGATATCATCAAACTGGCAAGTCTGGTGACTAGAGAAATGATGGAGATTGCCAAACCAAGGATTGCGTTCATTTTTAACCGTCACCACCTCTTCAAAGACCAAGTCCGTATCCCCTCTTTCTTGATTCATCATTGGATAGAGAAGAAAGAGACTATAGATAACTGCCACAAAGATAGCTAATATCACAAAGGGATTGAGCATGACGATAAAAAAGAAAAGAATAGTCGCTACAAGGAGGAAGACATTATTGCCCTCCTTACCTGTATAATAGCGGAGCAAGAGCAAAAAGAGGAATAGAATCAGTAAAAAACGCGAAAAATGCTCTGATACCATCAAAATCAGAGCTCCCGTCAACAGACAGGCTTCAATAAATAAAAAGATTTGAAATTTTTTCATAGCTACATCCTCTCCCTACTATTTTATCACAATTCAAAAAAGTCACCTCGGTCTGAGGATGGAAAAAGAGATTGGACAGAAATCGCTCGTACAAGCTTGTTCTTTCAGCTCACCACAGTTGACAAAAGGCTACAAAAAAGGGCGGGATTCTTGTCCCGACCTCTCTACATCTGATCTCTAGCTTCTTTTAGTTTACCATAAAGAATATAGTCTACTTTTTGCAGATCCGCTATAGTAGCACAGTTAAGGGCACACATGATCAAGCCTAGATCGTCTTTCCATCCTTGGATGATGCTAATCACTTCCTCGACTGAGTAGGTTTCAATCAATTCCAGAACGGTTCGTGATAAACCCACGGCTTTGGCACCAAAGACCAGGCACTTAATCATATCCAGCGGGTTCCGAACCCCTCCACTGACCAAGAGTTGGACCTTGTCTTTCCAGTCTTGAGCATTGAGGAGGGCTTGCATGGTGGACTGACCCCATTGATTGAGGTAATCACGCTGGCCACTGCGACGGTTTTCAATGTAAGCAAAGCTAGTGCCACCACGACCCGATAGGTCAAAAGTTCGAACGCCCAGTTCATAGGCTCTCTCGATGGTCTTCACATCCATGCCAAAACCCACTTCCTTTAAAATGATGGGAACAGGGATTTGCTTGCTATAGTCTGCCAGATGCGAATACCAGCTTCTGAACTTCCTTTCTCCCTCAGGCATGAGCAATTCCTGCATAACATTGACATGCACTTGTAAAAGTAGCGGATTCATCTCCGTCACAGTCTGCAAACCAAGTCCAACAGGCTTGTCCAATCCAATATTGGTTCCAAGGAGGAGATTTGGATGGCTAGTCTTGACAGAAAAAGAGTCATCTGTTGGATCTTTGAGGGCTGCGCTATAAGAGCCCGTCACAAACAAAATCCCACATGCTTCTGCCACCTGAGCCAGTTTTTGATTGATTTCTCTCCCCTTATCGCTTCCTCCCGTCATGGCATTTATATAAAAAGGAAAGTCCCACTTTCGACCTGCAAACTCTGTAGACAAATCAATCTCATCCAGGTCATAAAGAGGCAGGGAAGAATGAATCAACTCCACCTCATCAAAGCTATTATAGGAACTTTTCTGCTCAAGGGCATAGCGGATGTGCTCATCCTTACGATTTGTCGTCATGTCCTATCCTTTCTTGGTATAAGAGCTCAATCCCCAGATCGGCCCAGCGATTTTTTAAGGTTTCAGTTGATTGCTCATCAAAACTCAAGGCAATGCCACAGTCACCACCACCAGCGCCACTACTCTTGGCAACAGCCAGCAAATCTTGACTGGCTTCTTTCAACTGTCTCAGCGAAGGCGTGTAAATATCTGGGCTCAAACCTTCTAAAAGCTGACTGGCTGTTTCTACCTGCTTGATGATTTCTTCTGCATTCCCCTGCTCCAAAGCTTCTACCAAAGCAGTCACCGTTGCTTTTGAGGAAGTTAAAAAATTCTGGCCTATGTTTTGCTTGATTTGCTTAACCATTTGACTCGATACAGCCACTTGCTTGGTCCATCCCACTAGGAAATCACATTCTAGGCCCGGTTGCACTTGTGAGATAGAAAAGCCCCAGTCACGCTCCAAAACCGTCGCCAAGCTTTCTTCTTGCAACCAAGCAGCCACCTTTTTGCGATCAAATGACTGGTAGAGAACCAAATCCTCTGCAACGATACAGGCAAGGTCTCCCATAGAACCATTGTCTCCTCGCTTGAGTAAGACCGCGCTAGCCAGCTTGAACAAGAGTTCCTGATCAACCGTAATATCATATAGAGTCAGCAGGGCCTTGATCACCAAGACAACGACGCTACCACTAGAACCTAGACCAAACTTTTTGCCTTCTCGTTCCATTTTCCCACGGATTTCCAAGGAAAAAGGTCGCAAGGCTTGCCCACGATAAACGAGGAAATCTTCCACTAGAGCAATCGTTTCCTGAATCAAACTGTAGTCAGGCTTTGGCGTCAAGTCCACTGCGAAATCAAACAGATCTGAGTAGATACGGTAGCTGTCAGAAAAAGCAATCTCAGCCTTCATATAGATGGGAATAGCCTTTATCAAAGCTAACTGCCCCGGTTCTAAAATAGCGTATTCCCCTGCCCAATAGAGTTTTCCGCAAGTTTTAACAGCAATCATCTTGGCTCAAATCCTTTGTTTTTGACACAATCAGGCGGTAACGTTGACCAAAGATTTCAGATAGATGATCCAAATCTTTCTCTTGACAGAGGACCTTGACATTGGGACCGGCATCCATGGTAAAGTAACAGGCTTCACCTTGCTCACGAAGCTGGCGAACAAAGTCCATGGCTTCATAGGAAGCATCCGTTAGATAAGAAAAGGCTGGTCTAGCAGTCTTGGTCGTAGCGTGCATGGCTAGGGCATTTTTCTCCGTTAATTCCCCAACCTTAGCAAAATCATTCTCTTTGAGATAAACCAGCATATCCTGATAATCCTTCTCAGACTGGCGCACCCAGTCATCAAAGGTCGTCGAGGTTTCCACACAGAGTTTCATCCCATCACGGCTAGAGATTGGTTTTTTCTTGTCCTCTAGCACCAACATAATCATAGCTAGTTTCAAGTCTGTCTCTACAGGGTAGATTTCCCCACTATCCTTATCCCAGGCACCTAACGGTCCATAAAAACTACGAGAGGAAGAACCTGAGGCAAACTTAGCTTCCTGCGCCAACTGGCTCCGATTCAAACCAAGCTGGAAATAAGCATTGCAAGCCTTGACCAAGGCGGACAAACCACTAGAACTGGATGACAAGCCAGCCGCAGTCGGCATATTGTTGTGGGTATCGATACGGACAAATCCCTCACCTTCTGGACGGTAGCGGTCAATGATTTTGCTCATCTTGGCATGCTCAGCCTCATTTTGGAGCTGACCATTGATATAAAAGGCATCCGCCGTCGCATGGGCTGGCAGAGGCGACAAGGTCGTCTCTGTATACATGTTTTCCAAAGTCAGAGAGATGCTACTAGTAGCAGGAACCATCTCTTTTTCTTTTTTCTTTCCCCAATATTTGATAATGGCAATATTTGCGTAGGAACGTACTGTTACAGGCTTTCGATCCATGTCTGAACTGCTCCTTTCTCTTCTAATCGTTTTGCTAGTTCTTGCGCTTGGTCCAGATTGGCTGCCAAGGCGATAATACAGCCCCCAAGTCCACCACCACTCATCTTGGCACCTAGAGAACCATGGCTCAGAGCCGTTTCAACGAGGGAGTCTGCCTCAGGGCTACTGACACCAATTTCTTTTAAATGTAAATGCGCTTGACTGAGGATTTGTCCCAGTCCCTCAGCATCTTTTCGTCTAATTGCCTCTTCTGCCTGCTGGATCAATTCTCCCAAGGCATGCAAAAACGGTAGGGCATCCTTGCCCTTGCTTTGAACCACTTGGATAGCTTCACGAGTGTGACCATACACGCCCGTATCAGCAATCACCAAATAGGCGGATAGATCCATCTCAAGTTCTGTAAAACCAACGTTCTTGATAAAGCGAATAGGCTGGTCACTGAGACAGGTCTTGGCATCCAAACCACTTGGATTCATATGGGCAATCATCTCAGCCCGATTGACCAAGATTTCTAGTACATCATGAGGCAGGTCGGCTTGATAGTAGTCAAATACCGCACGAATAGCCGCTATGCTGATTGCCGCTGACGAACCCATTCCCCGTTTTTCAGGGATAGCCGAGTCAATCACACATCGAATGCAGGCTTCTTTGATATCCAAATACTCTAGCGAGGCATACACTGCCATGGACAAGGTATCCTCCTCATAAAGACGCCACGGGCTTTCAGCAGGGACCACCTTGCAGGTCACTTCCACCTCTAAGAGAGGCAGAGAAATAGCTGGATAGCCGTAGACTACCGCATGCTCTCCTATTAAAATAATCTTACTATGTGCCTGACCGACACCAACTTTTTTTGTCATGTTTTCCTTTAACCAGACGGAAAGACCGTCTCATTTCATACAGTAGTATTTTCTCCTATCTATTTTATTATATTTTCACAAAAAAAGCGATTGTTTCCTTCACAATCGCCTCTTTCATTATTGAACCCATTCGCCATTATAGTTGACAGAATAGCCTTCTACAGTCGTATTCACTGCTAAGGCACCTGAACTATAAGCGTAGTACCATTTGCCATTAACCTGGAACCAGCCTGTCTTCATATCGCCATTACTTGCGTTTAGATAATACCAAGTCGAACCTTCCTGATACCAGCCAGTTGCCATAGCTCCTGATGAACGGAGGTAGTACCATTTGTTACCAAGGTATTGCCAGCCCGTTTTCATATCACCATTTTCAGCATCTAAATAGTACCAAGTTGAGCCTTCTTGATACCAACCAGTTGCCATGGCTCCTGATGAACGGAGGTAGTACCACTTATTGCCAAGTTGTTTCCAACCCGTTTGCATTGTAGCAGTTGTTGGATCTAGATAGTACCAAGTTGAATCATCGTTTATCCAGCCACGCACTGGCTCCCCAACCGTTAAACTGTTGATACGAGCATCAAAGCCACCACTCTTCTGTAAATAATACCAGTCCCCCTCATCATAAATCCAACCGGTTTTTAAAGTGTGATAGCTACGCTGATCTTCAAAATAATAGACTCGTTTCTCTGCTGGGCTATCATATTGTTCCCCATGATGTTTGTTGGTATTTGTAGCAGTTTTTGCTTCTAAAACTTGCTTGCCAACAAATTCTTGTAGTACCCCATCTTGACCAAAGTAATACCATTTTGGCATTGGCATATATTCTAATCTTAAACCATTTGGGTAAGGACCAATTGTACTACCTTTAGATGGAAACGGGATATATTGCCAGCCGACAACCATCTCTCCTGATACATGATCGAAATAATAGGTCTTCCCATCTATCACTCGCCAGGCGGTTTCTTTGATCTCACCCTTCTTGTAGTAGGTTCTACCATTTTCTTGGACAAATTGCCAACCTTCTGAATCAGTATCATCCGCAAAGACGGTGCTTGTCGCTAACAAAGCAAAGAAAAAGACTGCGAGTCCAACTTGCATCATTATTTTAAATTTCTTCATTAAATCTTTCCTCCATAACTGATTGTAGCAAAGACTTTATTGTATGTCAATATATAGAAATTTCTCAAAAAAAGCAGTTACAAAACTGCAACTGCTTTTCTATTCTTGCATGGTGTAACCAACACCACGCACGGTTTTAATGTAGCTTTTTTGACCTTTTACATCAAGCTTGCTACGTAGATAACGGATATAAACATCCACGATATTGGTTTCTGTCGCACTTTCGTACTTCCAAACACTTTCCAACAACTGCTCACGAGTCAAGACCTTCTTGCTTCCCATGAGAGTGGCCAAAAGGTCATACTCACGGCGCGTCAGAGCAATCATCTCCTCGCCACGATAAACGGTATGATGTTCTACATCCATACGTAGGTTGCGGTAAGACGTTGGAACCTTCATCTGACTACAGTGTTGGTCAATGAAGTCCCGACCTCGGAAAATCGCTGAAATACGAGCAACTAGATTATCAATAATCACTGGCTTATAGATGTAAGAAACGGCGAAGCGCTGGATTGTCTCAATCTGGTCTTGCAATTCTTCGCGATGGTCCAAGACCATAATCACTGAGGCAGGTTTTGTCCGACTCAGCCTCTCTGCAAAATCCTGGGCCGTCATATCCCCCAGACGAGCATTCAGTAAAATCAAGTCATAATCTGTCTGGAGAGCCATGGAGAGGGCTTTTTGCCCCTCCTCGACCAGATCAACACGGTATTGCTCTTTTTGGAGTTCCAGACTGAGAAAATGAGCTAGATTTCGTTCTTTCTCAAGTAATAAAATCCGTTTCCCCATGGCAGACCTACTTATTTTTCGTCATACCAAGAGTAGTGGAATGTTCCTTCTTTGTCTTTACGTTGGTAAGTGTGGGCACCAAAGTAGTCACGTTGCGCTTGGATCAAGTTAGCAGGAAGGTCAGCTGAACGATAGCTATCAAAGTAAGTAATAGCTGCTGAGAAGGTTGGCACTGGTACACCAGCTTGAACAGCAAGAGCTACGATATCACGCACTGCTTGTTGGTACTTGGCAGTAACATCCAAGAAGTACTCATCCAAGAGAAGGTTTGCAAGGTCTGCATCACGGTTGTAAGCATCTGTGATTTTTTGCAAGAAACGAGAACGGATGATACAGCCATCACGCCAGATAGATGCGATGTCCGCAAATGGCAAGTTCCAGTTATTTTCTTTAGAAGCCACACGCAATTGGGCAAAACCTTGTGCGTATGAGATAATTTTTGAGAAGTAAAGAGCTTGACGGATCTTTTCAATCAACTCAGCCTTGTCACCTTCAAATTTGAAAGCAACTGGTTTTGGAAGGACCTTGCTAGCGTGTACACGTTCTTCTTTGTATGTAGAGATGTAACGGGCAAATACTGACTCAGTGATCAGTGACAATGGCACACCAAGGTCAAGAGCTGATTGGCTAGTCCATTTACCAGTTCCCTTGTTGCCTGCAGCATCCAAGATGTAGTCTACGATTGGGCCATCTTGGCCTTCATCATCTTTACGGCTCAAGATATCAGCTGTGATTTCGATCAAGTAGCTGTCCAACTCTCCCTTGTTCCACTCAGTAAAGATTTCAGCCATGTCTTCTGCAGAAAGGCCAAGCAAGTGTTGCATCAAGTCATAGCTTTCTGCAATCAATTGCATGTCACCATACTCGATACCATTGTGGACCATTTTCACATAGTGACCAGCTCCATCAGGACCGATGTAAGTCACACATGGTTTGCCATCTTCTGGTGCTTTAGCTGAGATTTCTTCGAGAACATCCGCAACCAATTCGTAGGCTTCCTTTTGTCCACCAGGCATGATAGAAGGCCCTTCAAGGGCACCTTTTTCACCACCAGAAACTCCAGTACCGATAAAGTTGATACCTGAGTTTGCTAGTTCTTCATTACGACGGATTGTATCTTTGTAGAAAGTGTTTCCTCCGTCAATCAAGATATCACCCTTGTCAAGGTGGGGAAGAAGAGCTTGGATAGTTGCGTCTGTACCAGGTCCAGCTTGAACCATCAGCATGATACGACGAGGTTTTTCGATTGAGTTTACAAAGCTTTCAACGTCATAGCTTGGCACAAAGTTCTTTTCAGGATGGCAAGCAATTACATCTTCTGTTTTTTCTTTACTACGGTTGTAAATGGCAACTGTATAACCACGAGATTCGATATTTAGGGCAAGGTTACGACCCATTACGGCCATACCTACAACACCAAAGTTAGCTTTTGTCATGTGACACTCCTCTTGTTTAATATGTTTTATTTTATCATTTTTACCTATGAAAGGAAAGAATTTTGTAACGGAGTCCTAGTAGTCCAAGTCATCTGCATGACCAGAACCATTCCCTACAAAGTAACCAGTCTTACAGTTGAGGGTGAAGAGATAGGTTCCATCTGGTTTATAGAGGTTGTAATAACCATTTCCGTTTACGATATTGACACGTTCTAGAATATATTGATTTCCAGTGATATAGCCACGAACACGTGATGTTGCTAGGACTTGTTCCAATACACCATCCGCAAAGGTCCAAGCAGGGTTGTTGCTATCATCTACAGCTGATTGGTTGTACGGTACACGACTAGCACTTCTTTGAAGATTAACCCCATCGCCAGACAAACCACCATTTGTGTCTCTGGCTGGTGCCGTGGTGCTTGTAGAAGGGGTCGTACTGCTTGCATTGCTTTCTGTAGCTGAACTTGAGCTTGCTTGACTCGTGCTAGAGCTCGAACTTGAGCTGGAAGCACTGGTTTGTTGACTCTTACCAAGACTAATGGCCTTATCCAAGAGTTTGTCTAGTTCTGTGTTCCCTGTCTTAATTTCTGTAAATTTAGCATCCGCTTTGGCTTTCGCATTGGTATCCAAGACACCGTCAGTGATTGCTGGGCTTTCAAAAAGGGCATTAACGTCTTGAATGGCCTTGATTTGAGTTGCTAGGCTATCATATCTTGACTTAGCTAGTGTATAATCACGGCTACCTTCTAACTTATCTAGCAAGGTTTTCAGTTGGCTCAATTTATCAAACTGGCTGTTTTTCAGAGCAGTCTTATTAGCATCTGTATAGAAAGTATCATAGAAATCATTGAAGTCTTTCAAAGCTGTTTGTGTTCCTTGATCATCCGAAGAGGCTGCTTGAGAAGACTGGATCTCTTGGTTTGAACGAGATACTTGACGGTAGACATAATATGTTCCAGCAAGCACAAGGATTGCAGCTACTACAGAAGCAATGATGATGACACCTTTCTTCTTAGAGCCTGTTTCAGGTTCTGTTTGAGCCGAACGTGATAGAGGTGTATAGGTCTCCTCTTCTTGTTCCTCGTTTATTTCCTTGGGCTCTGTTTCTGTTAAAACGAGAGACTCTATTTCAGCATTTTCTTCATCTTGAAGTGGTGGAACAAACTGAGTAGTCTCTTCATTTCCTATCTCTTCAATAGATTTCTCAGCAACCAGGTCTGAATCGTCTACCTGATCAGAAGTCTCACTAGATTCTCGCACTTCTTGGATCATTTCCTCTAGGTTTTGAGTAGAAGCCAGTTCTTCTTTTTTAAACTGACGAGTTTCAAACTTGTCAGCTTCGATTTCCTCACGGTGCTGTTTGATGTATTTGTCTAAGATATTGTCCTCAGGCAATACTCCAGCCTCCACCTCTTCATTCTTACGAATCACTTGACCAACAGTCAAATCTTTTGCTTCATCAAAGTCAAATTTGGGTTCTTGATGTCCTTTTTTATGACGATCACGTCTTTTCTTACTCATGAGTTCACCTTTCTATTTTACCTCTTGGCGTTTGACACGCTGACCAAAGTATTGATACAAATCCACTTTTAAGGTCCCATTATACAGTTTTCGCTTTTTATCAGCTGGACTTCCGTACTTGCTTTCAAAAGCTTCGTCACTCGTCAGGATAAATTTACTCCACGTTTTCAGTGGTGCAAAGACTTGTCCCATCTCAGCATAGAGCTTGGTAACTCCTGCATCATCAGACAAACGTTCCCCATATGGTGGATTGGAAATGATAACGCCATTAATCTTGTCAGTGCGCAAGTCCTGTACCCGCATTTGCTTAAAGGTGATATCACCTGCGACGCCTGCTGCTTGGGCATTTGCCTTGGCAATCTCCACCATGCGAGCATCAATATCACAGCCCATAATGTCCAGCTCAAGTTCACGATCAATTTTCTTAGCCGCCTCTGTGCGAACTTCTTGGATTAACCGATCGCTGACCCAGTTCCATTCTTCAAAAGCAAAGGAACGGCGAAGTCCTGGAGCCATCTTTCTAGCAATCATAGCCGCCTCGATACAGAAAGTTCCTGAACCACAGGTCGGATCAATCAAGGGCTTGTCTGGATACCAATTAGATAGTTGTAAAATGGCCGCTGCCATATTTTCCTTGATCGGCGCCCCACCCTTTTCCGTACGATATCCTCGTTTAAAAAGGCTAGAACCTGTCGTGTCAATCATGACAGTTGCCACATCTTTCAGGATAGATACCTCAATCTTAAACTCGGGACCCGTTTCCATCAAGGGAACTCCTTCTGGGCGGGCATAGTGTTTTTGTAATTTCTTCACAACAGCCTTCTTGGAAATAGCCTGAACACTAGGCTCGTTATGAAGTTTAGACTTCACACATTTTGCCTTTGATATCGGGAAACGTGCTCCTAGCGGGAGATAGTTTTCCCAATCTAGAGCAAAAACACCTTGAAAAAGCTCTTCAAAAGTCTTAGCAGGAAAACTTCCGACTACAATCTTGATGCGATCCGCTGCGCGAAGCCAAAGGTTGGTCTCGATGATTGCCTTCACATCTCCTTGAAAGCGGACACGCCCATTTTCAACCTGGCAATCATAACCAAGGTCTCGCACCTCACGTCCAACGACAGCCTCAAGGCCCGCAGCAGCAGTTGCGATTAAATTAAATTGTTCTTTCATTTCTAGTCTTGCAAGACCTTTCTCTTGTTCACTTTAAAAAATGAGGTTGAGAAAGATTTCTCAGCCCCAACCTATATGCAATTTTCTATAAGCCATGTTTTGTTCCAGAAGTGACTAGGACCACTTCCTTCGATAATCATCTGTCTACCGCTAACAGCATAAAGCTGCTAGCAGTCAGAGTACTACGTTCGTTTCCGTGCACTCCATGCCCCGACCAAAATTTGGGTTGCTAGCTTGAGGGGTTTACCGCGTTCCACTCTCTCTGTTTCCAGAAAGACTCCGTCACTGTGGCACTTTCAAGCCTATTCTGACCTATCCGAAGACTTAGCCATTTCGACTGCCGTAACGATTTCTCGTCCCTAGGCTTATGGATTCGCCTAGCACAAACACTACAGGCATCACAGCCTGTGCTAGCATGGACTTTCCTCATGAAAAGAGAACCTCTTCACGCGATTATCCAAAAATTGCACTCATTCCTTAGTCAATTATAAATCTTGGTTATCTAAGATTTGCTTACCAAATACTTCTTTTTCGAGACGATTTAAGCGTTTCAAAATATCAAAGTTTGTCATTGAA
>CAJZDE010000012.1:0-15456 GCA_915063165.1 uncultured Streptococcus sp. | reverse complement strand
GTCGTAACCTCTTGGCTTACCTTCGTAAGAACGACGTTAACCGTTACCGTGAGTTAATCAACTCTCTCGGACTTCGTCGTTAATCTTGCGTCTAAAACGTTTTATCCAGCAAGAAACAGGATGCAAAGGGCGCCAAAAATCCGTATGAAAATAGGGAAACGACACAGTGTTCGATGAACACAAGGAGTTTCATCTTTTTCACTAGGATTTTAGCCCGAGCTCAAATCAGCTCTCTGATATTCAGAGAGCTTTTTTATTGAGGTTTTATCGGTCACAATTTTGGAAACTACAAAAACCAGTCTTCTTAACTGAGTTAATGATGATATGTTTTATCGGTCACAATTTTGGAGACTACAAAAACCTCAAATAGTATCAGCTAATTACACCATAAAGGTGCGCATCTACTCGGCTTGAAAAGTCGAGTAGCTGTCTGCAAGCCCCCTCGGAGAGCCCACACTTTACGAAGTAAAGTATAGTATGTTATACTTTACATGGAAGTAGTCACCGAATTTCAGTTAGAAATTACTTTGTAACTACGTTTTGAGGAGGAGTAAAATGCTTTCCTACGTTCGACATTACCCACTAGCGATAGCTAAATTAATGTGTCTGTGCTCTCCTAAAATCTGCTGATTTATTACTGACTAATACAGGAGGTTTTTATGGGACAGACAATCATATCTGCTATTGGTGTTTATATTTCCACCAGTATCGATTATTTAATTATTTTAATTATTTTATTTGCACAGCTATCACAGAATAAACAGAAATGGCATATTTATGCGGGGCAATATCTAGGAACAGGCTTACTTGTAGGGGCGAGTTTAGTTGCTGCTTATGTCGTTAATTTCGTGCCTGAAGAATGGATGGTTGGATTGCTTGGTTTAATCCCTATCTATTTAGGGATTCGCTTTGCAATTGTTGGAGAAGGTGAGGAAGAAGAGGAAGAAATTATTGAAAGATTAGAACAAAGCAAGGCAAATCAACTGTTTTGGACAGTTACATTGCTGACAATTGCGTCTGGCGGAGATAATTTAGGTATCTATATACCTTATTTTGCTTCGTTAGATTGGTCACAGACCCTCGTGGCGTTGCTTGTGTTTGTAATCGGCATAATTATCTTTTGCGAGATTAGTCGGGTGTTATCCTCTATTCCGTTAATATTCGAGACAATTGAAAAATACGAGCGAATCATTGTGCCCTTAGTATTCATTCTACTTGGACTATACATTATGTATGAAAATGGCACGATAGAGACTTTTCTGATCGTGTAAATTTTTTTGTTTCACTAGGATTTTAGCCATCTGAAATCAAGCTCTCTGATATTCAGAGGGCTTTTTATGTTGTCACCTTACCTCGATATACTCAAGTATAATCTTCGGTTACGGTTCCTAGCACTGTAAGGTAAAATAAACTAGATCATCTCCCTTCGGGGAGATTTTTTGTTTCACTAACATTTTGTACAATCTTCGGCTTGTCGCCTAGTCTATAAACGTTTTATCCAGCAAGAATAAAGCTCTCTGATTTCAGAGGGCTTTTTCTATATATATTTCCATCCTTGTTCATCTAATAGAAATATGGTATACTTTTCATGAGAATTTTCTAAATTTTTAAGATTCTATCAAAGGAGGTTTGCATGCTTTCCAAATTTTCTGGAAGCCAACGGGACCTGCAATTTGTGTTACTTTTAGGTATTTTGCTAGCTACTCTAGGGATTTCGCTCTTTCTAGCTGTTTCTATGGGATCCGTTGCGATTGATCTAGGCGATACCTATCGGATTATTTTGAGCAGGTTGGGTTTTCCTCTTGAGATAGGAGAGGTTTCCAAGTCCACTCTTGCCATTGTATGGAACATGAGATTCCCCCGAGTATTGTTAGGACTGATAGTAGGGGCTGGTCTTTCTATGTGTGGTAGCGTGATGCAATCTACAGTGAACAATCCCATCGCAGAGCCCTATGTCTTAGGCATCTCTGCGGGTGCAACTCTAGGGGCAACCTTGAGCATCATTCTTGGTTTAAAAGTGGTGATTAGCCTTGGAGCTTTCCTTGGAGCTATTTTGGCAACCATTGCTGTCCTCATCATTGCCTCTATGCAGGGCAGGATGACGACTTCTAGTCTGATCTTATCAGGAACGGTGGTCAATGCTCTCTTTCTGGCATTTTCCAACTTTATTATCTCTGTTGGCGCTAATGCTGACAGTGTGATGACCATTAAGTTTTGGACCATGGGCTCGCTTGCCGGAACTAACTGGTCTGACTTAGTCCTGCCAACTATAGTAGTAGGAATGGCCTTTCTATTTTTCGCTACCCAGTATCGTGTTTTTAATGCGATGATGATGGGAGATGAGGCTGCTTTAACTTTGGGAATTCCCTTACGCTTCTATTGGTATCTTTACGTGACCGTGGTGGCTGTGTTGACAGCGGTCTTGGTGGCAACCTGTGGGATTATTGGATTTGTTGGTCTCATTACTCCTCACTTAGCTCGAGGCTTAGTAGGAACGAATTACAGGAGACTTTTTCCCGTTGCGACCTTACTGGGTGCCCTCTTTGTGGTCTGGGCAGATGTACTCTCTCGTGTCATCATTCCAAATGCTGAGCTGCCGATTGGTATTTTCACAGCCTTAGTAGGTGCTCCCTTCTTTATCTACATTGTTGGAGGTAGGCGAAGGGAGGTGAGGGCCTGATATGGACTTGATTTGTCAGGATGTCCACTTTGGACTAGGAGAGAAAAAAATCCTCAAAGGAGTTTCTCTTAAGGTTGAGGGGAATCAATTTCATACGATATTAGGGCCAAATGGAAGTGGAAAAACCAGTCTGCTTAAACTCCTCTATCGTCAGGAAAGGGCGGACAAAGGTTTGATAAGCCTAGATGGAAAGCCGCTGGAGCATTGGTCACTCAAAGAAACGGCCAAGCAAATGGCGGTCGTCACCCAGTTCAATCAATTGCAGTTTGATTGTACAGTTGAGGAAATCGTCTTGCTGGGAAGAACTCCACACCTCTCTTTTTTACAGAAGGAAAAGGAAAGGGATTATGCCCTCGTTCAAGATGCTCTCGTCAAGGTGGATATGCTTGAGAAGAAAACTCGTCTCTATTCGTCCTTGTCAGGTGGAGAAAAGCAGCGAGTCTTATTAGCCCGCGCCTTGGCGCAAGAACCGACTCTCTTGCTCCTGGACGAGCCAACCAATCACCTAGATATCAAGTATCAGCTAGACTTGTTAGCCATTGTAAAAAATCTCAAGGTCAATGTTTTAGCTGTCCTGCATGATATTCAACTTGCTTGTCGCTATTCGGATTATCTCTATCTGATGAAAGAGGGGGAAATCCTTTACCAAGGGACTCCAAAGGAGACCATCACCCCTGAGTCATTGCAAACTGTATATGGAGTTCAAAGTCAGGTGACTTGGACCGAGGATCAGCAAGCCATGATTCACTATTTATAAAAATGAAAAGGAAAACAAGATGAAAAAAACACTAAGCATTTTACTCGTAACAGTAGCTACCTTAACCATGGCAGCTTGTGGTAACACTACTACAGAAAAAGCTACCACACAGTCTAGCACAGAAACAAGTCAAAAGGCCAGTACAGAGACGACTTATCCACTCACGGTCAAAACCTATGATGTTAAGGGAAATGAAGTCGAACAAGTCTTTGACAAGGCACCTGAAAAAGTTATCACCAATAATCTTTCAACTACTGAAATTTTGTTGGAGTTAGGGTTGAAGGATAAAATTGCTGGCATGCTCAACCCGGACAATGCTGTAACAGACAAATACAAGGACGCGATTGCGACGATTCCTCAAATTGGGGATAAAAAAACAGTCTCTCAAGAGACAGTCCTTTCTTATGAGCCAGATGCGGTGATGGGTCGAAATATGATGTTTTCTGAAAAATCCTTGGGGACAGTTAGCACTTGGAATGAAAATAAAATCCCAGTCTTTACGCAAAAAGCCTCTCTCTCAACAATTCAGCAAGATTTGGGAAATATCGTAGAAGATGTCAAAAATCTTGGAATGATTTTCAATGTTCAGGACAAGGCTAATGAATACGCAGCCCAATTACAAGCTAAAATTGACGCTGTTAAGAAAGCAAATCCAACAAGCCAAGGTGAAAAGAAAAAGGCTTTGATTATGGTTGCTTATAATGATGAAACCTTTGGTGCCTACAAGTCTGCTTTGCAAGAAAGCTTGTTGAATCAACTTGGTTATACCAACGTTGCAACGGGAACATCAGGCTTGACCTTGGAAAATCTCGTGTCAATGGATCCTGAGTTGATTATCTATGTAACCAGCGACCGCAATAAAAAATTGGATGCTAACGCAGTAGAGTTGATGAAGGCAAATGAGGTATTGGAAAACGTTCCTGCAATTAAGAATCAAAAAATCATGACTATTTCTTACGATGAGTTGATGGATTATGGTCCAGCAGTGATTGATTCCCTTGAGAAAATCAATGACTTTATCAATAAATAATGAGTTTGATTGGGAGGGAATCCAAGTTAAGATCAGCCTTCCTTCGGCCTATGATCCCAACCAAACCTATCCAGCTATTCTCTTGAATGATGGAAACTTGGATTTCCTGTCTTCCATTTCAGAATCTGTGATTTTAGTGGGCTTGACCTCTAAAAATCGCCTAGACGATTACACTCCATGGAAGGCAGCTGCTCTGAGAGATAGGGCTCCAGATTTTGGCGGTCAGGCAAATGCCTATCATGGTCATTTATTTGGAGGTCTTTTAGACAAGTTGCAGTCACTTTATCGTCTGGACGAAGATCGCCTTGCCTATGGAGGTTACTCACTAGGTGGTTTGACAGCAGTATACAGTCTTTTCCATTTTGACAAGGTCTCCTGTATCTTCTCTATCTGCGGTTCCTTTTGGTATCCTGATTTTACGACGTATTGCAGGGAAGAAAAGTTGAAAAATTTAGATTGTTTACTGTATTTACAGAATGGTCAAACAGAAGGAGCCCATCATACCAATCGCTTGGCTCAAGCTCCAGCCTATGCTGAGCAGATTCATACTAGTCTTCAGCAACGCTATCCAATTGGTCAATTTGTCTTTGATCCTTATGGGCATCATGAGCAAGTGGCTGAGCGATTTCTAGCCTTTTCCAACTGGTTGTCCCAAAAATGGAAAATCGAATAAAAGAATTATCCCTTGGCAAAAGCCAAGGGATAATTGTATTTTTTAACCAAGAGCCTCTCTCTTCTTATCTGGATTCCAGATAAAGCTTGCGATAAAGCTAAAGATAATCGTTAGGATACCAACAACCACAGCAAGGATGAGGGCTGGGATGCGGACAAACCACCAGAGTGGGTTTGGTTTTTTATCATTGTGCCATTGCTTGGTTTCTTCGTCTAAACGTTGGAATTCAGCTTGGATACGGTCTGCAACCATTTCAATCCCTTCATCATTCATTTTCTTGATGTCTGAGATATCGATAGGATTTCCAAAGTTCATATCCACACGTTCACGGCTGACTAAGCCTTTCAAGGTCATGGGACCGGTATAGGTAACAGGCATGATACGGACCTTAGCCATTTTGGCAATCAGAGCAACGCCCCCCTTGACATCGTTTGAGTGACGACTCCCACTTGGAAACATGATGAGAGAGCGGTCGCTTTTTTTGAGGACGTTGATAGGGTACTTGATAGCAGAGGCATTAGGTTTTTCTCGGTCGATAGGAAAGGCGCCACACATACGGATCCACCAGCCAAAGATACGGTTGTTAAACAGCTCTTTTTTGGCCATAAAGATGAACTGTTTTGGCTTGGTCGCAAAGGCCATGTAAACAGGATCCCACCAGGTACGGTGAGGTGCGACGAGGATATAGTTTTCGTCTCGGCTAGGGATTTTATCAGTATTGTGATAGTGGGCATTGCCATTGATGGACCACAAGATCAGCATGACTAGTCCACGCAAATAAGTATAAAACATGAGATCTCCTTCGATTGTATTGCTTTTATTATTATACCTTATCAAAAGACTACTGGCAAACTTTTTCAGTTATCAGCCAACAGTTTTAGATGGGATTAGAATTCTTTAAAAAAAAATGATATGATAGAATTTATGGATAAAAATAAGATTATGGGATTAACCCAAAGAGAAGTCAAGGAAAGACAGGCTCAAGGTTTGGTCAATGACTTTACCGCTTCAGCCAGTACCAGTACTTGGCAAATCATCAAACGAAATGTTTTTACACTTTTTAACGCATTAAACTTTGTTATTGCCCTAGCGCTGGCCTTTGTGCAGGCTTGGAGCAATCTGGTTTTCTTTGCCGTTATTTGCTTTAACGCTTTTTCTGGGATTGTGACTGAGCTACGGGCCAAACACATGGTGGACAAGCTCAATCTCATGACCAAGGAAAAGGTCAAAACCATCCGTGATGGTCAAGAAGTCGCTCTCGATCCAGAAGAGTTGGTTCTAGGAGATGTCATTCGTTTGTCTGCTGGGGAGCAAATTCCTAGTGATGCACTGGTTCTGGAAGGATTTGCGGAAGTCAATGAAGCCATGTTGACGGGTGAGAGTGATTTGGTGCAAAAAGAAGTGGATGCCTTGCTCTTGTCAGGGAGTTTCCTAGCCAGTGGCGCAGTTTTGGCTCAAGTTCACCATGTCGGGGCAGAAAATTATGCTTCCAAACTCATGCTGGAAGCTAAGACAGTGAAACCGATCAACTCTCGAATTATGAAATCGCTGGACAAGCTAGCTGGTTTCACTGGGAAGATTATTATTCCCTTTGGTCTAGCTCTCTTGTTAGAAGCCTTGATGTTAAAAGGCTTGCCTCTTAAGTCTTCCGTTGTAAATTCGTCGACAGCCCTTTTGGGAATGTTGCCCAAGGGAATCGCCCTTTTGACCATTACTTCGCTCTTGACTGCGGTGATTAAGCTGGGCTTGAAAAAGGTTTTAGTGCAGGAGATGTACTCTGTCGAGACCTTGGCGCGCGTGGATATGCTTTGTTTGGACAAGACGGGCACCATCACCCAAGGAAAGATGCAGGTGGAGGCGGTTCTTCCGCTAACTCAAGCTTATGGTGATGAAGCTATTGCAAGTATCCTGACCAGTTATATGGCCCATAGTGAGGATAAAAATCCAACAGCTCAAGCCATTCGCCAGCGTTTCCAAGGACAGGTTGCCTATCCTATGATCTCGAATCTCCCTTTCTCAAGCGACCGCAAGTGGGGAGCCATGGAGTTAGAAGGGCTAGGAACGGTTTTCTTAGGTGCGCCTGAGATGTTATTGGACTCCGAAGTCCTAGAAGCTAGAGAGGCCTTGGAGAGAGGGTCTCGTGTCTTGGTCTTAGCTCTTAGTCAGGAAAAACTAGATCACCACAAACCACAGAAACCGTCTGATATTCAAGCCCTAGCCTTGCTGGAAATCTTGGACCCGATTCGAGAAGGAGCAGCTGAGACGCTGGACTATCTCCGTTCCCAGGAAGTAGGTCTCAAGATTATCTCTGGCGACAATCCAGTTACGGTTTCCAGCATTGCCCAGAAAGCTGGTTTTGCGGACTATGACAGCTATGTAGATTGTTCAAAAATCACAGATGAGGAATTGATTGCCATGGCTGAAGAGACAGCTATTTTCGGACGTGTTTCCCCTCATCAAAAGAAACTCATCATCCAAACACTGAAAAAAGCAGGACATACAACGGCTATGACAGGGGATGGAGTCAATGATATCCTGGCCCTTCGTGAAGCAGATTGTTCGATCGTGATGGCTGAGGGAGATCCGGCGACTCGTCAGATTGCCAATCTGGTTCTCTTGAACTCTGACTTTAATGATGTTCCTGAGATTCTCTTTGAAGGTCGTCGTGTGGTCAATAACATCGCCCACATCGCACCGATTTTCTTGATTAAAACTATCTATTCCTTCCTGTTAGCAGTTATCTGTATCGCCAGTGTTCTTCTGGGACGGTCTGAGTGGATTTTGATTTTCCCTTTCATTCCGATCCAGATTACCATGATCGACCAATTCGTGGAAGGGTTCCCACCATTCGTTCTGACTTTTGAGCGAAATATCAAGCCTGTTGAGCCAAACTTCCTCAGAAGATCCATGCTTCGTGCCCTACCAAGTGCCCTCATGGTCGTCTTCAGCGTTCTTTTTGTCAAAATCTTTGGAGCTAGTCAAGGTTGGTCTGAGTTAGAAATCTCAACCCTACTCTATTATCTCCTTGGGTCAATTGGTTTCTTATCCGTATTTAGAGCTTGCATGCCATTTACCCTCTGGCGTGTCCTCTTGGTTGTCTGGTCAGTAGGTGGTTTCCTAGCCACAGCTCTTTTCCCAATGATCCAAAAGTTGCTTGAAATTTCGACCTTAACAGGACAAACATTACCTGTTTATGGGGTCATGATGCTGGTATTTACGGTGATTTTCATTCTAACCAGTCGTTATCAAGCTAGAAAATAAAGAAAGACTGCAATCTGTGGATTGCGGTCTTTTTAGGTGAAAGATTGCTAGCTGAAATATGGTATAATAAAAGGTAATAGAGTTTTGGAAAGTGAGAGAAGATGATTTCAAAGAGATTAGAATTGGTGGCGTCCTTTGTGCCACAAGGTGCCATTTTACTAGATGTGGGAAGTGACCATGCTTATCTGCCAATTGACTTGGTTGAAAGAGGCCAAATCAAAAGCGCTATTGCAGGGGAAGTGGTGGAAGGACCCTACCAGTCAGCGCTCAAAAATGTTGAGGCTCACGGCTTAAAGGAGAAAATCCAAGTTCGTTTAGCCAATGGCTTGGCAGCTTTTGAAGAGGAAGACCAAGTGTCGGTCATCACCATTGCTGGTATGGGTGGCCGTTTGATTGCTACCATATTGCAAGAAGGTTTGGGCAAGATAGCTAATGTAGAACGTTTGATCCTCCAGCCCAATAATCGTGAAGACGACTTGCGCATTTGGTTGCAAGCCAATGGTTTTCAGATTGTGGCAGAAAGCATTCTAGAAGAATCTGGCAAATTCTACGAGATTTTGGTGGTGGAAGCGGGACAAATGAAGCTATCAGCCAGTGATGTTCGCTTTGGCCCCTTCTTGTCCAAAGAAGTCAGCCCAATCTTTGTCCAAAAATGGCAAAAAGAAGCTGCTAAGTTAGAATTTGCTTTTAGCCAAATCCCAGAAAAAAATATGGAGGAACGTCAAGTTCTTGTAGATAAAATTCAAGCCATCAAGGAGGTGCTCCATGCTAGCAAGTGAAGTAATTAGAGCTTATGAAGCCTTTTGTCCCCAGGAATTTTCCATGGAGGGAGACAGCCGTGGCCTGCAAATCGGTACTTTAGACAAGGATATCCAAAGGGTCATGGTTGCCCTTGATATTCGTGAAGACACGGTGGCAGAGGCTATTGAAAAGGGTGTGGATTTGATTATCGTCAAGCATGCGCCTATCTTTCGTCCAATCAAGGACTTGGTCGCTAGCCATCCTCAAAATCAGATTTACATTGATTTGATTAAACATGACATCGCAGTTTATGTTAGCCATACCAATATTGATATTGTTGAGAACGGGCTAAATGATTGGTTCTGCCAGATGCTGGGCATTGAGGATACAACTTATCTGCAGGAAACAGGTCCAGAACGTGGGATTGGCCGGATTGGTGACATTCAACCACAGACTTTTGGAGCATTTGCTCAGCATGTCAAGCAAGTCTTTGGTCTTGATAGTCTTCGCATGGTGCATTATCAAGAGAGTGATTTGAAGAAGGAAATTTCAAGAGTTGCCATTTGCGGTGGTAGTGGTCAGCCTTTCTATCCTGATGCTTTGGCAAAGGGGGCGGATGTCTATATTACTGGTGATATCTACTACCATACAGCACAGGATATGCTGTCTGATGGCCTGTTAGCGCTGGACCCAGGTCACTATATCGAAGTGCTTTTTGTGGAAAAAATCGCTGCACTCCTTACTCAATGGAAGGAAGAGAAGGGCTGGACAATCGATATTGTACCTAGTCAAGCATCGACTAATCCTTTCCACCATATCTAGTTAGAAGGTGAAGACAATGAAAAAAGTTGCCATTATTGGAGCAGGAATTGTGGGGGCAACAGCTGCCTACTACCTCTCTAAAGAAGCTGACCTAGAGGTGACCGTTTTTGACCATGGACAGGGGCAAGCAACCAAGGCTGCAGCAGGAATTATCAGTCCTTGGTTTTCCAAACGCCGCAATAAAGCTTGGTACAAGATGGCGCGCTTGGGGGCTGACTTTTATGTGGATTTGTTGGCTGATTTAGAAAAGTCTGGTCAGGAAATTGACTTTTATCAGCGTTCGGGAGTCTTTCTCTTGAAAAAGGACGAATCCAAGCTAGAAGAACTTTATGAACTAGCCCTCCAGCGTAGGGAAGAATCTTCCTTGATAGGCCAGTTAGCTATTCTGGACCTAGCCTCAGCTAATGAATTATTTCCTGGCTTGCAGGGATTTGACCGCCTGCTCTATGCTTCTGGTGGAGCGAGAGTAGATGGTCAACTCTTAGTGAATCGTTTGCTAGAAGCTAGTCAAGTCAAGCTGGTCAAAGAAAAAGTGAGTCTGACACCTTTAGCATCCGGCTATCAGATTGGTGAAGAGGTATTTGATCAGGTTATTCTAGCGGCGGGAGCTTGGTTGGGGGACATTTTGGAACCTTTAGGATATGAGGTAGATGTTCGTCCTCAAAAAGGACAACTCCGAGATTATCAGCTTGCCCAAGACATGGAATCCTATCCTGTTGTCATGCCAGAGGGAGAGTGGGATTTGATTCCTTTTGCAGGTGGGAAATTGTCCTTAGGCGCTACCCATGAAAATGATATGGGATTTGACTTGACAGTGGATGAAACCTTGCTCCAACAAATGGAGGATGCGGCCTTACCCCACTATCCAGCCTTGGCAGAAGCGAAATCATCAGGTGAGCGTGTGGGAATCCGTGCCTACACCAGTGATTTCTCCCCATTTTTTGGACAAGTGCCAGGATTGGCAGGTGTCTATGCGGCTAGTGGTCTAGGTTCATCAGGTCTCACAACGGGTCCGATCATCGGTTACCATTTAGCCCAGCTGGTCCAAGACAAGGAGTTGACCTTGGACCCAGTAAACTATCCAATTGCAAACTATGTCAAACGGGTAAAAAGCGAATAATACTCAATGAAAATCAAAGAACAAACTAGGAAGCTAGCCGCAGGCTGCTCAAAACACTGTTTTGAGGTTGTGGATCGAACTGACGAAGTCAGCTCAAAGCACTGCTTTGAGGTTGTGGATCGAACTGACGAAGTCAGTAACCATACCCACGGTAAGGCGACGCTGACGTGGTTTGAAGAGATTTTCGAAGAGTATAAGCATTTTACTAAAATTTTAGCAGGTAGTTTAGGATGTCAAATGACATTCCCTATCAAAAATGATAAAATAAGAAAAAATAATCCGAGAATCGAGGAAGAAAGATGCAAGAAAAGATTTTGGTAACTGGTGGTGCTGGATTTATCGGAACCCACACTGTTATTGAGTTGATCCAAGCAGGTCATCAAGTGGTTGTGGTGGATAATCTTGTCAATAGCAATCGTAAAAGTTTAGAAGTTGTTGAAAGAATCACAGGAGTTGAGATTCCTTTTTATGAGGCAGATATCCGTGACACAGATACACTCAGAGATATTTTCAAGCAGGAAGAACCGACTGGTGTGATTCACTTTGCGGGTTTGAAGGCTGTTGGCGAATCAACCCGTATTCCTCTTGCCTACTATGACAACAATATCTCAGGAACTGTTAGCCTTTTGAAAGCTATGGAAGAAAATAACTGTAAGAACATCATCTTCAGTTCTTCGGCGACAGTTTACGGAGATCCTCACACTGTTCCAATCTTGGAAGATTTCCCACTTTCAGTGACCAATCCATACGGTCGTACCAAGCTCATGTTAGAGGAAATTTTGACCGATATCTACAAGGCAGACTCAGAATGGAATGTGGTCTTGCTTCGTTACTTTAATCCAATCGGAGCGCATGAAAGTGGAGACTTGGGAGAAAATCCTAACGGAATTCCAAACAATCTCTTGCCTTATGTTTCCCAAGTAGCAGTGGGCAAACTAGAACAAGTACAAGTTTTTGGAGATGATTACGATACAGAAGATGGGACTGGTGTTCGTGACTATATCCATGTTGTCGATTTAGCTAAAGGTCACGTTGCAGCTTTGAAAAAACTTCAAAAAGGTTCAGGTCTAAACGTTTATAACCTTGGAACTGGTAAAGGTTACTCCGTTCTTGAAATTATCCAAAACATGGAAAAAGCAGTGGGACGTCCTATTCCTTACCGCATCGTAGAACGCCGCCCAGGTGATATCGCTGCCTGCTACTCAGACCCAGCAAAAGCCAAAGCAGAGCTCGGATGGGAAGCAGAACTCGACATCACCCAAATGTGTGAAGACGCATGGCGTTGGCAAAGCAAGCATCCAAATGGATTTGAAGACTAAGATGATGATTTCAATCATCGTCCCATGTCTAAATGAAGAGGAAGTACTTCCTCTTTTTTATCAGTCTGTGGAAGCTCTGCTTCCTGACTTGGGAGCAGAAGTCGAATATGTCTTTGTAGACGATGGCTCAAGCGATGGGACCTTAGAGCTTTTGAAGGCCTATCGGGAACAAAATCCTGCGGTCCGTTATGTCTCATTCTCACGAAATTTTGGGAAAGAGGCAGCCTTATACGCAGGCTTGCAGCATGCAACTGGAGACCTTGTGGTCGTGATGGATGCAGACCTCCAGGATCCTCCTAGTATGTTGCTCGAAATGAAAGCCTTACTAGGCCATAATGCAGACATAGACTGTGTTGGGACACGGAGAACTAGTCGGGAGGGAGAACCCTTTTTCCGTAGTTTCTGTGCGGACCTCTTTTACCGCCTCATGCAAAAAATTAGCCCAGTGGCTCTACCCTCAGGTGTCCGTGATTTTCGCATGATGAGAAGGTCTGTGGTAGATGCTATTTTAACCCTGACCGAGTCCAATCGTTTTTCTAAAGGACTCTTTGCCTGGGTGGGTTTTAAAACGCACTATCTTGATTATCCAAACGTTGAAAGACAGGCTGGCAAGACCAGTTGGAGTTTTAGACAACTCTTTTTCTACTCGATTGAAGGAATTCTTAACTTTTCAGATTTTCCCTTGAGTATAGCCTTTGTAGCGGGACTCCTATCTTGTTTTCTTTCTTTTGTGATGACTATTTTTGTAGTGTTTCGGACTCTTATCTTGGGAAATCCGACATCTGGTTGGACCTCTTTGATGGCTGTCATTCTCTTTCTTGGAGGGATTCAACTCCTGACGATTGGGATTCTCGGTAAGTATATCAGTAAGATTTATCTGGAGACCAAAAAAAGACCACTCTATCTCGTCAAAGAAAAGAGTGACCTTTCTATTATTGAAGGAAAAAATAACCAAAAAAGACTATAATTTTACCTAGAAATATGCTAAACTAGTAGGTGTGGGAAAAATGAGAAAAAATCAATTATATTTATTCCCTGATTCCTACGATGGATCTTTTAGAAGTGCTCTTGTAGGACAATTTTTGATGGCCTCCAGAACATCGCTGGTCTCAGCGATTTCTCTTTGCAATTCAACTGGATCATCGTAAAATCGAACGATTCCATTATCATGGTAATCAAAGAGTTCAGAATAAGTTTGGCAAAGCCCGCAGGCGATGCACCGTTCGGGTATAAGTGTGACTTTCATATTTATATTGTAATAAGAAAATGTAAAAAAAACAAGGAGTAAGGTATGGAAAAAGAACCGTGGCAAGAAGATATCTACGAAAACAATGAGGAAGAAACAAGATCAGAGCGTCGACACCGGAAACAAAAAGGGAAAGGCGTTGTTGCGAATCGTGTCTTGACGGTTCTAGCTAGCCTCTTCTTTGTAATTGTTGTAGCAATGGTAGTTGTATTGATTTACCTATCAACCGGAGGAAGCAATCGTACTTCATCTTTGAAGGACTTCTATGATGCATCGTCTCCTTCTACAAGTGCAAGTTCTAAAGTGGAAGCATCATCATCTTCAAGTAGCAAGGTAGAGGAAACAGCTTCTTCTGAATCAACACCTTCAGAGAGCAGTTCGGAAGAACATACTGAGGGTGAAGGAACACTTACAGTACAGCCTGGAGAGGGAGAAGCAGCTCTTGCTCAACGTGCAGGGATTTCCATTGCCCAGCTAGAAGCCCTAAATCCTTCTCATATGTCATCTGGATCTTGGTTTGCCAACCCAGGTGATGTGATTAAGACAAGATAGGAGTCGGTCATGAAGACAATTCAAATTGCTATCGATGGTCCGGCTTCGAGTGGTAAGAGTACGGTCGCAAAGATTGTCGCTAAGGATTTTGGTTACACTTATCTCGATACGGGTGCTATGTACCGTGCTGCGACTTATATAGCGCTTAAGCACCAGTTGGATGCAGGAAATGTAGATCAACTTCTCGAGCTTCTTAACCAACACCCCATTAGTTTTGGTCGTTCAGAAACAGGTGAGCAACTTGTTTTTGTAGGGGATGTTGAGATTACCCATCCGATTCGTGAAAATGAAGTGACCAACAAGGTTTCAAGCATTGCTGCCATTCCTGAGGTGCGTGAGAAACTGGTTTCGCTCCAGCAAGAGATTGCTCAGCAAGGTGGTATCGTCATGGATGGGCGTGATATCGGGACAGTTGTTTTACCACAAGCTGAACTCAAGATTTTCTTAGTGGCTTCTGTTGAAGAAAGAGCAGAGCGTCGTTACAAGGAAAATATTGCTAAAGGGATTGAAACAGACCTTGAAACGTTGAAAAAAGAGATTGCTGCGCGTGACTACAAGGATAGTCATCGTGAAACCTCACCTCTCAAACAGGCTGAGGATGCAGTTTACCTTGACACAACTGGACTAAGTATCCAAGAAGTGGTCGAAAAAATTGAATCAGAAGCAAAAAAATATATGTCCTAGGGACGAGAGGAGCAGGCTAAATGAAGCCTGCTCCTTTTCTCTCTTTTGCGCGCGTTTCAAAACAGCCTTTTTGGGAGAATTTTGATAAAATAGTAGTATCAATAAAAAGGACGGAAGCATGACAAAGAAAATCGTAGCCATTTGGGCTCAAGATGAAAAGGGTGTGATTGGAAAAGAGGATCGCTTGCCATGGCATTTGCCAGCAGAGTTAAAACATTTTAAAGAAACAACCTTGAATCATGCTATTTTGATGGGGCGTGTAACCTTTGATGGAATAGGACGACGATTACTTCCAGGACGTGAGACTTTAATTTTGACGCGCAATCCCGAAGAGTCAATTGAAGGAGCTCTAGTTTTCCAAAATGTTGAAGATGTTTTAGAATGGTACCATCATCAGGATAAAAATCTCTATATCCTTGGTGGCAAACAGATTTTTCAGCTTTTTGAACCTTATCTCGATGAGATTATTGTGACACAAATTCATGCTCAAGTTGAAGGGGATACCTATTTCCCAGAAGATTTTGACTTGACTGTTTTTGAGATTGTTGCAAGCAAATCTTATAGCAAAGAT
>CAJZDE010000011.1:0-15547 GCA_915063165.1 uncultured Streptococcus sp. | reverse complement strand
GAAGTGCCAACTGGCTATGCTCAAAACTTCCTGATTAAAAAGAATTTGGCCAAGGAAGCGACTGCTCAAGCAGTGGGTGAGTTGCGTGGAAAACAAAAATCAGAAGAAAAGGCTCATGCTGAAATGATTGCTGAAGCAAAAGCCATCAAGGCTAAGCTTGAAGCAGAAGAAACAGTTGTAGAGTTTGTTGAAAAGGTTGGACCAGATGGCCGTACATTTGGCTCTATCACTAACAAGAAAATTGCAGAAGAATTGCAAAAGCAGTTTGGTATTAAGATTGACAAACGCAATATTCAAGTGCAAGCACCAATTCGAGCAGTAGGTTTGATTGATGTACCAGTGAAGATCTATCAAGATGTTACAAGTGTCATCAATCTTCGTGTAAAAGAAGGTTAAGTTTACAACTTCTTGACAAGATTGTAAAAGGAAGGAAAGTCGGATGGCAGAAGTAGAGGAACTGCGAGTTCAACCTCAGGATATTTTAGCAGAACAATCTGTTCTGGGGGCTATTTTTATAGATGAGAGTAAGCTCGTTTTTGTCCGAGAATACATTGATTCTCGTGACTTCTTTAAGTATGCTCATCGGTTGATTTTCCAAGCGATGGTAGATTTGTCGGATCGTGGGGAAGCGATTGATGCGACGACGGTTCGAACGATTTTGGATAGCCAAGGGGATCTCCAAAATATTGGTGGCTTGTCTTATCTTGTTGAAATTGTCAACTCTGTACCAACTTCAGCTAATGCGGAGTATTATGCTAAAATTGTAGCTGAAAAGGCTATGCTACGTCGCTTGATTTCCAAGTTGACAGAGTCTGTCAACCAAGCTTATGAGGCTTCTAAGCCTGCAGATGAAATCATTGCTCAGGCTGAAAAGGGACTCATTGATGTTAGTGAAAACGCCAATCGTAGTGGGTTCAAGAACATCCGAGATATTCTAAATATCAACTTTGGGAACCTAGAAGTTCGGTCACAACAAACAACGGATATCACTGGTATTGCAACGGGCTACCGTGATTTGGACCATATGACGACAGGTCTCCATGAGGAGGAACTAATTATCCTAGCGGCGCGACCAGCGGTTGGTAAGACAGCCTTTGCCTTAAATATTGCTCAGAACATTGGGACCAAGTTGGACAAGACGGTTGCTATCTTTTCGCTGGAAATGGGTGCGGAAAGTCTAGTAGACCGTATGTTGGCGGCCGAAGGATTAGTGGAGTCCCATTCTATCCGTACAGGTCAATTGACTGATGAGGAGTGGCAAAAATATACCATTGCTCAAGGGAATCTAGCCAACGCGAGTATCTATATTGATGATACGCCAGGGATTCGGATCACGGAAATTCGTTCGCGCTCACGCAAACTAGCTCAAGAAACGGGCAATCTAGGATTGATTTTGATCGACTACCTACAGCTTATCACAGGGACTGGTCGTGAGAACCGCCAACAAGAAGTCTCTGAAATTTCTCGTCAGTTGAAAATTCTTGCTAAGGAATTGAAAGTTCCAGTCATTGCTCTTAGTCAGTTATCTCGTGGAGTGGAACAGCGTCAGGATAAGAGACCTGTCTTGTCTGATATTCGTGAATCGGGTTCTATCGAGCAGGATGCGGATATCGTAGCTTTTCTATACCGTGACGACTACTACGATCGTGCGGGTGAAGAAGAGGAAGGAATTCCAAATAACAAGGTTGAGGTTATCATCGAGAAAAACCGTAGTGGAGCTCGTGGAACGGTGGAATTGATTTTCCAAAAAGAATACAATAAATTTTCAAGTATCTCAAAGAGGGAGGCATAAGATGTCAGATGCATTTACAGATGTAGCCAAGATGAAAAAAATCAAAGAAGAAATCAAGGCACATGAGGGACAAGTCGTTGAAATGACTTTGGAGAATGGCCGTAAGCGCCAAAAAAATAGATTGGGTAAGCTAATTGAGGTTTATCCATCTCTATTTATCGTTGAATTTGGGGATGTTGAAGGAGACAAACAAGCCAATGTCTATGTTGAATCCTTCACCTACTCAGATATCTTGACAGAAAAGAACTTGATTCGCTATCTAGACTAAGAATCCTAAAATGAAGTGAGCTTTGCTCACTTTTTTCTTTTTCTCCCGAATAGTATAAACGAGGGGAACCTCGGAAATTTATATTATTAAGGAGAATGAATGACGTTTTTTAAATCAGGAGTTAAGAAGAGTAGATGTACTCAGTTGAGTGTAGGGCTGGCTACTTTGTTCGTTACGAGTACCTTTTTGTTTGGTGGAGAATCGGTTAAAGCCGACAGTGTAGCGCGTGGAGATGATTATCCGCTTCACTACAAAAATGGTAGTGTTGAAATCGATCAGTGGCGGATGTATTCTCGCCAGTGTACCTCTTTTGCGGCCTTTCGTTTGAGCAGTGTAAATGGCTTTGAGATTCCTCCTGCCTATGGAAATGCAAATGAATGGGGACATCGTGCAAGGCGAGAAGGCTACCGTGTGGATACTAAGCCAGAAGTTGGGGCTATTGCTTGGTCGACAGAAGGTTATTATGGGCACGTGGCCTGGGTATCAAATGTGTCGGGGGATACGATTGAAATCGAAGAGTATAACTATGGGGTTCGAGAAAAGTATAACCGTCGAAAAGTCAAGGCTAGTTCGATGACAGGTTTTATTCATTTCAGGGATTTATCTGCTAGCCATAGTGAGGGTGAGAATGCTCGTAGCTCAGAGCTTCCGTCTAGTGGGACAATAGTATTCACGGGGAAATCACCTATTATGGACCAACCATCAAGCACAGGACGGGTTATTGACTACTATTATGCTGGTGAGAGTGTAAGCTATGACCAGGTTATTGAAAAGGACGGTTATAAGTGGCTCGGTTATCTATCCTACAGTGGTGCTAGAAGGTATGTGCAGTATGCAAAGTTAAGCAATACAGAGAAAGGCTGGAAAAAAGAAGGAGGGAATTGGTATTATCGAGAGGATGGTAAGCTAGCGACAGGATGGAAAAAAGTTAACAGCAATTGGTATCATTTAAAAGAAAATGGGACCATGTCAACTGGCTGGATTAAGGATGGCTCTCACTGGTATTATCTAAAGGCTTCGGGTGAGATGCAGACAGGTTGGCTCAAGGAAAATGGAACATGGTACTATTTGGAAAGTTCAGGGGCTATGAAGTCTAGTCAGTGGTTCCAGGTAGGCGGAAAATCTTACTACGTCAATGCTTCAGGGGCTTTAGCAGTGAATACTACAGTGGATGGCTATCGAGTGGATAGTAATGGAGCTAGAATCTAGAAAGAATATAAAAAAGAGAACTTCACTACCATTTGCCTATTCTTTCCGATGGTATTTTTCCCCTCTTTCCTTTATAATGGGTGTATGGACAAGAAAAAATTATTATTAATTGATGGATCTTCAGTTGCTTTTCGAGCTTTTTTTGCGCTCTATCAGCAGTTGGATCGTTTTAAAAATGCTAATGGCCTTCATACCAATGCAATCTATGGCTTTCAACTCATGTTGAATCATGTTTTGGAGCGAGTTGAACCCAGTCATGTTTTGGTAGCCTTTGATGCAGGTAAGACGACTTTCCGAACAGAGATGTATGCAGACTACAAGGGTGGCCGTGCTAAAACTCCAGATGAGTTTCGTGAGCAATTTCCCTTCATTCGTGAGTTGTTAGACCATCTTGGGATTCGCCATTATGAGTTGGCCCAGTATGAAGCCGATGATATCATCGGGACTTTAGGCTGTTTGGCTGAGAAGGATTCTTTTGATGTGACAATCGTTAGCGGAGATAAGGATTTGATCCAGTTGACGGATGAGCATACGGTAGTTGAGATTTCCAAGAAAGGTGTGGCTGAGTTTGAGGCCTTTACGCCGGACTATCTCATGGAAAAGATGGGCCTCACGCCAGCTCAGTTCATTGATCTTAAGGCCCTCATGGGGGATAAGTCTGATAATATACCTGGTGTCACCAAGATTGGTGAAAAGACGGGTATCAAGCTCTTGCTGGAACATGGTTCGCTTGAGGGAATTTATGAAAATATCGATGGGATGAAGGCTTCTAAGATGAAGGAAAATCTCATCAATGACAAGGAACAAGCCTTTTTGTCTAAAACCTTGGCGACCATTGAAACTCAGGCACCGATTGAGATTGGCCTTGATGATTTGGTCTATAATGGCCCAGATGTGGAAAGCTTAGGTAAATTCTACGATGAGATGGGCTTCAAACAGCTCAAGCAAGCTCTAAATGTGTCATCAACGGATGCGCCTGAAAGCTTGGATTTCGCCATCGTTGACCAAGTCAGTCAAGACATGCTGAGTGCCGACTCTATCTTCCACTTTGAACTCTTTGGTGAAAATTACCATACAGATGATTTGGTTGGTTTTGCCTGGTCCTGTGGGGATAAACTTTACACTACAGATAAACTTGAGCTCTTGCAGGAGCCGATTCTCAAGGATTTTCTAGAAAAAACACCTCTGAAAGTGTATGACTTTAAGAAAGCGAAGGTTCTTTTAAATCGCTTGGGCTTGAATCTCCAGGCACCTGCTTTTGACAGTCGTTTGGCCAAATACCTCCTCTCAACAGTCGAGAACAATGAAATTTCAACCATTGCGAGTCTCTACGGCCAGACTTATCTGGCTGATGATGAGACTTTCTACGGTAAGGGTGTCAAGAAAGCCATCCCTGAGAGAGAGAAATTCTTGGAGCACTTGGCTCGCAAGGTTGCTGTTTTAGTTGAAACAGAGCCGGTTTTACTTGAAAAACTCAGTGAACATGGACAGTTAGACCTTCTCTATGACATGGAGCAACCTCTGGCTTTTGTCCTTGCCAAGATGGAAATTGCTGGGATCAAGGTCAAAAAAGAAACCCTACTTGAGATGCAGGCTGAAAATGAGGTCGTCATTGAGCAACTCACTCAAGAGATTTATGAGCTAGCTGGTGAGGAGTTTAATATCAACTCCCCTAAGCAGTTGGGCGTGCTTCTCTTTGAAAAACTGGGTCTTCCTCTAGAATACACTAAGAAAACCAAAACAGGTTACTCGACAGCCGTGGATGTGCTAGAGCGACTAGCTCCTATTGCTCCGATTGTTAAAAAAATCCTAGATTACCGTCAGATTGCCAAGATTCAATCTACCTATGTGATTGGTTTGCAAGACTGGATTTTGGATGATGGCAAGATCCACACGCGCTATGTGCAAGATTTGACTCAGACCGGACGTCTGTCTAGTGTAGATCCAAACTTGCAAAATATCCCTGTTCGTTTGGAACAAGGCCGTCTCATTCGTAAGGCTTTTGTACCTGAATGGGAGGATAGCGTGCTACTCAGCTCGGATTATTCACAGATTGAATTGCGCGTTTTGGCACACATCTCTAAAGACGAGCACTTAATTAAGGCCTTTCAAGAGGGAGCAGATATCCATACCTCGACGGCCATGCGGGTTTTTGGAATTGAACGCCCTGAGGATGTGACTCCAAACGACCGTCGTAATGCCAAGGCGGTTAACTTTGGAGTGGTTTACGGAATTTCAGACTTTGGCTTGTCTAATAATCTGGGCATCAGCCGTAAGGAAGCAAAAGCCTACATTGACACTTACTTTGAACGCTTCCCAGGTATTAAAAACTACATGGATGAGGTGGTGCGTGAGGCGCGTGATAAGGGTTATGTAGAGACCCTCTTCAAGCGTCGTCGTGAGTTGCCTGATATTAATTCGCGCAACTTCAACATTCGTGGTTTTGCAGAGCGGACTGCCATCAACTCTCCTATCCAGGGTTCGGCAGCAGATATCCTCAAGATTGCCATGATTCAGCTAGACAAAGCTTTGGTAGAAGGTGGCTATCAGACCAAGATGTTGTTGCAAGTGCACGATGAAATCGTCCTCGAGGTTCCGAAATCTGAACTAGCAGAGATGAAAAAGTTGGTCAAACAAACTATGGAAGAAGCCATCCAACTCAGTGTTCCTCTTATTGCAGATGAAAATGAAGGGGCAACCTGGTACGAGGCTAAATAAGAAAGTTATGAAAGAGTTTGAAGCATTTGCCTTCAAACTCTTTTTCAAGATTTTCTGTAAGCAGTTTCCTTGACTTTTCCTTGTATTTGCGTTACTATATGTCCATATAAGATATGGGAGTCTGTGTACAGTCTGAGAGGAAGTGTTAAACTTCGACCGCACCTGATCTGGGTAATGCCAGCGTAGGGAACGATACTTAGCCGAATTCTGACCTTTTCCATATATGGAAGGGGTTTTCTTTTTATCAAAAGGAAACCTGAGAAAAGGAGGTTTTTATGAAAGCAAGCATTGCCTTGCAAGTCTTGCCCCTATCACAGGGGATTGATCGAATTGCTATTATCGATCAAGTGATTGCTTATCTGCAAGCTCAATCCGTGACCATGGTGGTGACACCCTTTGAAACGGTTTTGGAAGGAGAGTTTGATGAGCTCATGCGCATTCTCAAAGAAGCGCTTGAAGTGGCTGGGCAGGAGGCAGATAATGTCTTTGCCAATGTCAAAATAAATGTAGGAGAGATTTTAAGTATTGATGAGAAACTTGAAAAGTATACTGAGACGACACATTAGTCTTTTGGGATTTCTCGGAGTCTTGTCGGTCTGGCAGTTAGCGGGAATCTTCAAACTTTTACCCAAGTTTATCCTGCCAACTCCTCTTGAAATTCTCCAGTCCTTTGTTCGTGACAGAGAATTTCTCTGGCACCATAGCTGGGCGACCTTGAGGGTGGCTTTACTAGGTCTAGTGCTGGGTGTCTTGATTGCCTGTCTCATGGCTGTGCTCATGGATAGTCTGACTTGGCTCAATGATCTTATCTATCCCATGATGGTGGTTATCCAGACCATTCCGACCATTGCCATAGCGCCTATCTTGGTCTTGTGGTTGGGTTATGGGATTTTACCCAAGATTGTCTTGATTATCCTGACGACAACCTTCCCTATCATTGTTAGTATCTTGGACGGTTTTAGACATTGTGACAAGGATATGCTGACCTTATTTAGTCTGATGCGAGCAAACCCTTGGCAAATCCTGTGGCATTTTAAAATCCCGGTCAGCCTGCCCTACTTTTATGCAGGTCTGAGGGTCAGTGTCTCCTATGCTTTCATCACAACAGTTGTATCTGAGTGGTTGGGAGGCTTTGAAGGTCTTGGTGTTTATATGATTCAGTCTAAGAAACTGTTTCAGTATGATACCATGTTTGCGATTATTATTCTGGTGTCGATTATCAGTCTTTTGGGTATGAGATTAGTCGATATTAGTGAAAAATATGTAATTAAATGGAAACGTGCTTAAAAGAAGCGTTTTTGAAAAAGAAAAGAGGAAATAAAAATGAAGAAAACATGGAAAGTGTTTTTAACGCTTGTAACAGCTCTTGTAGCTGTCGTGCTTATGGCTTGTGGCCAAGGAACTGCTTCTAAGGACAACAAAGAAGCAAAAGTCAAGAAGATTGACTTTATCCTAGACTGGACACCAAACACTAACCACACAGGACTTTATGTGGCTAAGGAGAAAGGCTATTTCAAAGAAGCTGGAGTGGATGTTGACTTGAAATTGCCGCCAGAAGAAAGCTCATCTGACTTGGTGATCAATGGCAAGGCACCATTTGCTATCTATTTCCAAGATTACATGGCTAAGAAATTGGAAAAAGGGGCAGGGATTACTGCCGTTACAGCGATCGTTGAGCACAATACATCAGGAATCATCTCACGTAAATCTGACAATGTCACCAGTCCAAAAGACTTGGTTGGCAAGAAATACGGAACCTGGAATGACCCGACTGAGCTTGCTATGTTGAAAACCTTGGTAGAATCGCAAGGTGGAGACTTCGAGAAGGTCGAAAAAGTACCAAACAACGACTCAAACTCCATCACACCGATTGCCAATGGTGTTTTTGACACTGCTTGGATCTACTACGGTTGGGACGGAATCCTTGCCAAATCTCAGGGTGTAGACGCCAACTTTATGTACTTGAAAGACTATGTGAAAGAGTTTGACTACTACTCACCAGTTATCATCGCTAACAACGACTATCTGAAGGACAACAAAGAAGAAGCTCGTAAAGTTATCCAAGCTATCAAAAAAGGCTACCAATACGCTATGGAACACCCAGAAGAAGCTGCAGATATCCTCATCAAGAATGCTCCCGAACTCAAGGAAAAACGTGACTTTGTCATCGAATCGCAAAAATACTTGTCGAAAGAATACGCAAGCGACAAGGAGAAGTGGGGACAATTTGACGCAGAACGCTGGAATGCCTTCTACAAGTGGGATAAAGAAAATGGTATCCTCAAAGAAGACTTGACAGACAAAGGCTTCACTAATGAATTTGTAAAATAATGACAGAAATTAGACTAGAACACGTAAGCTATGCCTTTGGCGATGAAAAGATTTTAGAGGACATCAACCTGCAGGTGACTTCGGGTGAAGTGGTTTCTATCCTAGGTCCAAGTGGTGTTGGAAAGACTACCCTCTTTAATCTAATCGCTGGAATTTTAGAAGTCCAGTCAGGTAGAATTGTCCTTGATGGGGAGGAGAATCCCAAGGGGCGCGTGAGCTATATGTTACAAAAAGATCTCCTCTTGGAGCACAAGACAGTCCTTGGCAATATCATCCTGCCCCTTTTGAGCCAAAAGGTCGATAAGGCAGAAGCCATTGCTCGAGCGGATGAAATCCTTGCGACCTTCCAGTTGACAGCCGTAAGGGACAAGTATCCTCATGAACTCAGCGGAGGGATGCGGCAACGTGTGGCCTTGCTCCGTACCTACCTTTTCGGACACAAGCTCTTTCTCTTGGATGAGGCCTTTAGTGCCTTGGATGAGATGACCAAGATGGAGCTCCATGATTGGTATCTGGAGATTCATAAGCAGTTGCAGCTAACAACCTTGATTATCACGCATAGTATCGAAGAGGCCCTCAATCTTAGCGACCGCATCTATATCTTGAAAAATCGCCCTGGGCAGATTGTTTCAGAAATTAAACTAGATTGGTCTGAAGACGAGGACAAGGAAGTCCAAAAAATTACCTACAAACGACAAATATTAGCAGAATTGGGATTAAATACTTAGATCATTAGAACGATATTATATATTAAATCCAAGCAAGAACCCTGCTTGGATTTAATTGTTTCAAAGCTTATGTGGACGCGGGATTGGCTGACTTATCCATCTATCTGATAAGTTAATATAAAAATTAGCACATTATAGTTGACATACTGTTATAGACATGTATAATACAATTGAACCATTATAGACAATAAGGAGGATAATGTGGTGAAAAAGAGAACTAGCAAACTCTTTCATGGCTTGATGGCCTTGCTACTGGTTGTGTCGGTCTTTTTGCCTGCACTAAGACTTAATGGAGTAGTTAGTGCTGCCGAAAAAACTGAATTAGAGTACACTTTGACTACAGAGCCGACGATTAATACGAACCGTTTAGTCGACCATGCTAAATATGGTGAAGGTAAGTTCTATCTTAAAACAACTTATACATTCCCAGATAATGTAGCATTGAAAAATGACGATTTCATGATCTATCACGTTCCAAATGAATTTAAAATTGAAGTAGACTCAACTACAGATTTGAAAGCTCCGAACGGTGATACGATTGCAACGCTGACAACAGAGAAGGCAACGAATACTGCTAAGATTACAGTAACAAACGAAGAGTACTTTAAGAAGTTTAATGAGAACAAGCAAATTGTTGCATCATTTACTGTAGTGTGGGCAGACCATGTTGAAAAGAACAAGGAATATGAAATTAACATTCCTGGTGCAGGAGTTTATCATTTGACTCGTATCGTTCCAGACGTTGACCCAACTGGATTTACTAAATGGGGAGTTCAAGACTCAGGTGATCCTAACTATGTAAACTGGCGTGTCCGTGTTAACCGCTATGCAAAAGCTTACACTGGAGTTAATATCCAAGATACTATTCCAGATGGGCAAGTTCTTGCAAGTGACATTACAGGTTACTACTTCCCAGATTGGGAAAATGGTTATGGAAGAACAAAATTGGATAAGGCTCATGTACAAGTAACCGATAAAAACCATTTTACAATTACACCAAACGGTGATGGAACCTTAGATCATAAAGGGCTCTATATCATGTATCGTACTCGTTTAACAAAGCCAGTTAATCCAGTTACGAAACGTGTATTGAACAATGTGTCAGTTACCACAAACGAAGAAACTCAACCAATTGAATTCGAAGGTTTTGCACCAATTACCACAACAGACGGTATTGGTGGAGGCGCCAAATCGGATGAGGTAGCTTTAGAAGTAACTAAGAAACTTGAAGGTAAAACTCTTGAAAAAGATGCATTTAGTTTCCAACTTCTAGATGACAAAGGTAGTGTTTTACAAACTGTCAAAAATGATGAGAATGGTAAAGTGAAGTTCGAGGCAATCAAATACAAAGAAGCAGGAACTTTTAAATATACCATTAAAGAAGTTAATGATAACAAACCTGGATACACTTATGATGCGAACGTCCTTAAAGCGACTGTAACAGTAGAAGATGTTTTGGGTGAAAAATTAGCGAGCGTCAAATTTGAAGATTCTAAGAAAGAATTTACAAACACATACGCTGCTAAAGAAGCAAAACTTCAACTTGAAGCTAAGAAAGTCTTGAACGGTAAAGCTATTGAAGCTGGCCAATTTGAATTTGAGTTAAAAGAAAACGGAACAGTTCTCCACACTGTTTCAAACGATGCAAACGGTAAGATTCAATTCCCAGAACTTACGTTCACAAAAGAAGAAACTCGTACATTCACTATCACTGAAAAAGCAGGTGATGTAGCCGAAGTTGAATACGATCCAAATGCTTATGAAGTAACAGTAGTCGTTAAAGATAACGGTCAAGGTCAACTTGTTGCAACTGCAACAGGTGCAGACAACCTTACTTTCACGAACGTTTATAAAGCTAAACCAGCAAAAGCTACCATCACAGCTACTAAAGTCTTGAAAGGTAAAGCTCTTGAAGCTGACAAATACGAATTCGAACTTAAAGAAGGTGACAAAGTAATCGGAACAGCGACAAACGCAGCAGACGGTACAGTGACTTTCAAAGAAATTGAGTACGCAGCAGTAGAAAACCACACTTACACTATCTCTGAAAAAGCAGGTAGTGAAGGAGGTGTGACATACGACACTGCTAAACACGAAGTTGAGGTAGCAGTTACAGATAACGGTCAAGGCCAACTTGAGGCGGCTGTTACAGGTAACAATCCAACCTTCACCAACACTTATAAAGCAACTCCAGCAAAAGCTACCATCACAGCTACTAAAGTCTTGAAAGGTAAAGCTCTTGAAGCTGACAAATACGAATTCGAACTTAAAGAAGGTGACAAAGTAATCGGAACAGCGACAAACGCAGCAGACGGTACAGTGACTTTCAAAGAAATTGAGTACGCAGCAGTAGAAAACCATACTTACACTATCACTGAAAAAGCAGGTAGTGAAGGAGGTGTGACATACGATACTGCTACACATGAAGTGACAGTAAATGTTACAGATAACGGTCAAGGTCAACTTGAGGCGGCTGTTACAGGTAACAACCCAACCTTCACCAACACATATAAAGCAGCTTCAGCAACTGTAAACATCACGGCTAAGAAAGTCTTGAATGGTAAAACTCTTGAAGCAGGTAAATATGAGTTTGAACTTAAAGAAGGTGACAAAGTAATCGGAACAGCGACAAACGCTGTAGACGGTACAGTTGCTTTCGCAGGTATTGAGTACAAAGAAGCTGGTGAGCACACTTACACTATCTCTGAAAAAGCAGGTAGCGAAGCAGGTGTAACATATGACACTGCTACACATAAAGTGACAGTTACAGTTGTTGATAACGGTGCAGGCAAACTTGTTGCGACTGTAACTGACAACAACCCAACCTTCACAAACACTTATGTTGCATCTTCAACACAAGTAATTTTCTCAGCTAAGAAAGTCTTGAAAGGTGATAAAGAACTTGTAAAAGATCAGTTTAAGTTTGAACTTAAAGAAGGTGACACAGTAATCGAAACAGCTACAAATGCTGCAGACGGTACGGTTACTTTCAAAGCTATTGAGTATGCAACAGCAGGTAAGCACACTTACACTATTACTGAAGTAAAAGGTGACGATAAGAATATCAAATATGATGAGAATTCTTACAAAGTGACAGTTGAAGTGGTTGACAACGGTGCAGGCAAACTTGTAACAACAGTTACAGGTAACAACCCAACAATCACTAACACGTATACTGAACCGAAAAAAGAAGAACCTAAGGAAGATCCTAAGGGTGAACAACCTAAGGGAGATTTACCAAACACTGGTGGAGCAGACTTTACAGCATTCTCTACTATTCTTGGTCTAGTTCTTGCAGCTTTGGCAGGACTTGTATACCGTGCTAAAAAAGTTGACTAATCTTAACTTTGAATAAAGCAAAATGATGGTGACCGTTTTACGGTCCCATCTTTTTGTTTTGGATAGTTTATAATAATCTTCGCAACTTGCTCCCTTTTCCTTTAAAAAAATCAAAAAATTCGGTATAATAGTCAAAGATGGTCAAGGTTCAAAGAAGGAGTTTGATTTACTATGAGATTTAAAAATACATCAGATCATATCGAAGCCTATATCAAGGCAATTTTAGACCAGTCTGGTATCGTGGAATTGCAGCGGAGCCAGTTGGCAGATACCTTTCAGGTTGTGCCGAGTCAGATCAACTATGTCATCAAGACCCGTTTTACTGAAAGCAGAGGTTACTTGGTTGAGAGCAAGCGTGGTGGCGGAGGCTACATTCGCATCGGACGGATTGAGTTTTCCAGTCATCATGAGATGATCCGCGATTTGCTTTACTCGATTGGTGAGCGAGTTAGTCAGGAGATTTATGAGGATATTCTCCAGCTTTTGGTAGAGCAGGACTTGATGACCAAGCAGGAAATGACCTTGCTGACTTCTGTAGCAACAGATCGTGTCCTAGGGGAAGAATCCTCAGCTGTCCGTGCCAATATGCTCCGACAGCTATTACAAGAGGTAGATAGAAAAGAGAAGTAAGATGAACTATTCAAAAGCATTGAATGAATGTATCGAAAGTGCCTACATGGTTGCCGGCCATTTTGGAGCCCGATATCTAGAGTCTTGGCATTTATTGATTGCCATGTCCAATCACAGTTACAGTGTGGCAGGTGCGACTCTAAATGATTATCCTTATGAAATGGATCGTTTAGAAGAGGTTGCTTTGGAACTGACTGAAACGGACTATAGCCAAGACGAAACCTTTACGGAATTGCCCTTTTCCCATCGTTTGGAGGTTCTCTTTGCAGAAGCAGAGTATGTGGCCTCCGTGGTCCATGCAAAGGTGCTAGGTACAGAGCATGTATTATATGCAATCTTGCATGATGGTAATGCTTTGGCAACTCGCATCTTGGAGAGAGCAGGCTTCTCTTATGAAGACCAGAAAGATCAGGTCAGAATTGCTGCTCTTCGTCGCAATTTAGAGGAACGTGCAGGTTGGACAAGAGAAGACCTTAAGGCTTTGCGTCAACGCCACCGCACGGTAGCAGACAAGCAAAATTCCATGGCCAATATGATGGGCATGCCTCAGAATCCAAGTGGCGGCCTAGAGGACTACACGCATGATTTGACAGAGCAAGCGCGCTCTGGCAAGTTAGAGCCAGTTATCGGTCGTGACAAGGAAATCTCACGTATGATTCAGATTTTGAGTCGGAAGACCAAGAACAATCCGGTCTTGGTTGGAGATGCTGGTGTCGGGAAAACAGCTCTGGCCTTTGGCCTTGCCCAGCGTATTGCTAGTGGGGATGTACCTGCGGAAATGGCCAAGATGCGTGTGTTAGAGCTTGATTTGATGAATGTTGTTGCGGGGACACGTTTCCGTGGAGATTTTGAAGAGCGCATGAACAATATCATCAAGGATATCGAGGAAGATGGTAAAGTAATCCTCTTTATCGATGAACTCCACACTATCATGGGTTCTGGTAGCGGTGTTGATTCGACTCTAGATGCGGCCAATATCTTGAAGCCAGCCTTGGCACGTGGAACTTTGAGAACGGTTGGGGCAACCACTCAGGAAGAATACCAAAAACACATCGAAAAAGATTCGGCCCTTTCTCGTCGTTTTGCCAAAGTGACGATTGAAGAGCCAAGTCTAGCTGACAGTATGACTATTTTGCAAGGTTTGAAGGCCACCTATGAGAAACACCACCGTGTGCAAATCACAGATGAAGCTGTTGAAACAGCTGTTAAGATGGCGCATCGTTACTTGACCAGTCGTCACTTACCAGACTCTGCCATCGATCTATTGGATGAAGCGGCAGCAACAGTGCAAAACAAATCCAAGCAGATGAAAGCAGACGAATCCGACTTGAGTCCAGCTGACAAGGCCTTGATGGATGGCAAGTGGGAACAAGCTGCCCAGTTAATCGCAAAAGAGCAGGAAGTCCCTGTCTATAAAGACTTAGTGACAGAATCTGATATTTTGACCACCTTGAGCCGCTTGTCAGGTATCCCAGTCCAAAAGCTGACGCAAACAGATGCTAAGAAGTACCTGAACCTCGAAGCTGAACTGCACAAACGTGTCATCGGCCAAGATCAAGCTGTTTCAAGTATTAGCCGAGCGATTCGCCGCAACCAGTCAGGAATTCGTAGTCACAAACGTCCGATTGGTTCCTTTATGTTCCTAGGACCAACGGGTGTCGGGAAGACCGAATTGGCAAAGGCTCTGGCAGAAGTCCTCTTCGATGATGAATCGGCCCTTATCCGCTTTGATATGAGTGAGTATATGGAGAAATTTGCGGCCAGCCGTCTCAATGGAGCTCCTCCAGGCTATGTGGGCTACGAAGAAGGTGGGGAGTTGACTGAGAAGGTTCGCAACAAACCATATTCCGTTCTCCTCTTTGACGAGGTAGAAAAGGCTCACCCAGATATCTTTAATGTCCTCTTGCAGGTTCTGGACGACGGTGTCTTGACAGATAGCAAGGGACGCAAGGTTGACTTTTCAAATACCATTATCATCATGACGTCAAACCTTGGTGCGACGGCCCTTCGTGATGACAAGACGGTTGGCTTTGGAGCCAAAGACATTCGTTTTGACCAGGAAAATATGGAAAAACGAATCTTTGAAGAGTTGAAAAAAGCTTATCGACCAGAGTTTATCAACCGTATTGATGAAAAGGTGGTCTTCCACAGTTTGGATAGCGAACACATGCAAGAAATTGTCAAGATTATGGTCAAACCATTGATTGCTAGCCTGGCAGAGAAAGGCATCGACTTGAAACTGCAAGCTTCGGCCCTGAAGTTGCTAGCTAGTCACGGTTACAATCCAGAAATGGGAGCCCGTCCGCTTCGCAGAACACTGCAAACAGAGGTGGAAGATAAGCTAGCTGAGCTCCTCCTCAAGGGAGAACTGGTAGCAGGCAAGACACTTAAGATTGGTGTCAAAGCAGGCCAGTTAAAATTTGATATTGCTTAAAAATGGAGAGTCAGGAGTAATCCTGATTCTTTTTTTCTACTTTTTATAAAAAATGATAAAAAACTATTGACAAAATAAAAATATAGTATATAATAAAA
>CAJZDE010000010.1:0-16090 GCA_915063165.1 uncultured Streptococcus sp. | reverse complement strand
CTACTTTATCTCAGAAGTCCGAGCGAGTTTGCTAGGAAGTGATGAGATTGGTTGACCTTCTAGGCTTAAGTTGTTATACTTGAGGTAAGGAGGTACATCTGGAAACGATTCCAGCAAATTATTGGCACAAAAGAAAGGAAATCGCTATGAAAACGAAAACATTCACACTTTCTATTGCTTCTCTAGCAATTCTTAGTCTTTTAGCAGCTTGTGGACCTAAGGCACAAGCCCCTATCCAGCAATCTGCTCAGCAACCATCTACTCAACAAGAGTCATCTTCTAGCGCTGCTGCAAGTGCTAGCCAGCCACAGGCGTCCTCAATTCAGGATACTACTGTAGCCCAACCTACTAACATCGATGGTACCTATACTGGAAAAGATGAGAATGACCAGATCACTCTAGTTGTAACAGGTAAAACTGGTACCTGGACTGAGGTCGAGCAAGATGGAGATAAGGAAATCAAGCAAGTCAGCTTTGAGCCAGAAAATCAACGTGTCATTATCTGTGATGATGTCAAAATTTACACGGTTAATGGTAATCAATTGATTATCGATGATATGGACCGAGAGGCATCTGACCGAGTCGTCCTAACTAAGCAATAATCATTAAGTTAAAGTTCCAATGAGATGAAATCCATCTTTTTGGAGCTTTTTTGTTTTAAAATGTGACCAGTGGTTCTTTACTGATTTTTTACTTAAAACGCTTACAAAAATTTGTAAAACTTGTACTAAGGTCGTATACTTAAGGTAAATAATCAAATAGCGCAAAGGCGCAGGAGGAAAAACATATGGCTACATTTTACGTTCCGGCAGTTAACCTTATTGGTAAAGGTGTTGTAAATGAAGTAGGCCCGTATATCAAGGAATTGGGGTATAAGAAGGCTCTTTTGGTGACAGACAAATTCATCGAGGGAAGTGATATTTTACCTAAGGTCCTAAAACCATTAGATGCTGAAGGAATCGAATATGTGATTTTTAGCGATGTGGAGCCAAATCCGACTTGCAAGAACGTCACAGACGGAGTGGCTGCTTTGAAAGAGCATGGTTGTGACTTCATCATCAGTCTTGGTGGTGGGTCTCCACAGGATGCAGCTAGTTGTATCTCTATCATCGCTACAAATGGTGGCAAACCACAGGACTACGAAGGTCTCCACAAGTCTTCTAAAAAAGGCTTGCCAGTGGTTGCGATCAATACAACAGCTGGAACTTCAGCAGAAATCACCATTAACTATGTTATTACTGACGAAGAACGCAAGGTCAAGATGGTAATGGTTGATAAGAACAGCCTTGCTCTTATCTCTGTCAATGATCCAGAACTTATGCTTTCAAAACCGAAAGGATTGACAGCAGCGACAGGTATGGATGCTCTTACTCACGCTGTCGAAGCCTTGGTAACACCAGGTGCTTATAATGTGACCAAGAAACTTTCTATCGGAGCGATTGAACTCATCAAGGAGTATCTTCCTCGTGCTGTGGCAAATGGCCAAGACATTGAAGCGCGTGAGGCTATGGTCAATGCCATCTTCCTCGGTGGTATGAGCTTTAACAACGCTGGTTTGGGCTACGTTCATTCTATGGCTCACCAACTCGGTGCGGTATATAACTTGCCACATGGTGTCTGCTGTGCCATGCTTCTCCCAGTTGTAGAGCGTGAAAATGCCAAACGTGTACCAGAAGCTTTCCGCAATGTAGCCAAGGCCTTGGGACTCCATGTGGAAGGGAAAACAGACCAAGAATGTGCTGACTATGCTATTACTGAAATTGAAAAACTGTCTGAAACAGTAGGTATTCCGAAGAAACTCACTGAACTCGGTATCCAAGAAAAAGACTTTGACTTTGACTACCTTTCTAAGAATGCTTTGATTGATGCATGTGCACCTGGAAATCCATTTATGCCAACTTTAGAAGAAACCATTGCTCTCTACAAAGAACTCTTCTAAGGATTAAGTAGAGTGGAAGCAACGTATTCCCCAACATATAAATAATATTGGAAAGAACTATCATTTTGGTAGTTCTTTTTTTAAAAATTTGCTATCCTAGACATATGAGAAAAATCAAAATTGATGTGGTTGTAGTTCCTTTGAGTGGGCATCTCTTCCCAACACTGAATTTACTTGCCCCCTTGTTGAAGGATCCCTTGTATGAGATTCGATTATTTACAGGGCCGCAACGAAAAACTGTAGCAGAGGAGATGGGATTCCGGGTGATTCCCATTTTAGAAAATTGTGTAGATGAGTTTGAGCGTGTAGCCAACAATGAAGGTCAATTAAACCTGTTTTCTGCTTATCGACAGTTGTCAGCTAGTCTTGATTTGATCAATGTGGTTTCAGATCAATTAGTGCAAGAGTGGCAGGAAAATAGACCGGATATTGTGATTGCGGACTTTATAACCCTCTCTGGAGGACTTGTTGCGGAACAGTTGAATATTCCCTGGATTACCACGATGGCGACACAGTTTGCCATTGAAACGACAGATGGACCGCCTTGTTTCTTTGGAGGAATGGGCAGTCCAAAAACATCTTTCCAATCTGGTCTGCAATGGACAGGAAGAAAAGGAACTCGTTTAGGGAAACGAATCGTAAGCTTTTTATTGAGAGAACGATTGAAACGTTACGATTTTAAGCTCTACAATCAGAAAGGTCAGGAAACCATCTATTCACCCTATTCCATCTTGGGAATTGGGATGAAAGAGTTGGAGCTGAAAAGTGGTTTTCCAGAGCACTACCTTTGGGTGGGACCTTTTGGCTCTTCGATTGAGAGGGCAGAAAATTATCCCCTCGATTTGTCTCCTTATGCAGGTTATAAGAAGGTTCTTGTCTCCTGTGGCACTCAGCTAGCATGGGGCAAAGACAATCTCCTCTATCAGACACAACAATTGGCAGAAGCACATCCAGATTGCCACTTCTTTGTGACTCTGGGGTTTGGCGGACAAGATTTCCAATGTGAAGAGCTCATGGACAATGTTTCTGTGGTATCCTATCTTCCCTATAAGGAGTACATTCCTCAGATGGATTATGTTATTCATCATGGTGGTGCAGGTATTTTTTACCAGTGGTAAGCCTGCCTTGATTCTCCCCCATGACTATGATCAGTATGACTATGCAGTTCGTGGATTTGAGGCAGGGATTGCCTTGACTGCTAAACGAGAGGATACGGAAGCGATTGGACGTGCCTTTGATGAGTTGTTGGCTAGAGATGACTGGGCAGACTTGAACAAACTTAGTCGTGCAGCTCAAATCTATCAGCCAACAGAGATTCTGAAGAGCGAAATACATCGGCTCTTAGGGGCCAAGGAGAAGTAAAAAATGAAGAAAGTATTGGTAACAGGTGCTACGGGCTTTCTAGGCAAGTATGTTGTTGAAGAGCTCAGTCAGCAGGGCTATCAGGTACGCGCTTTTGGACGCAATCGCAAGGTGGGTCAGTCTTTAGAGAACTCCTCTGTGGCATTTTTTCAGGGAGATTTGACCAAGAAAGAGGATTTGGCTCGGGCTTGTCAGGGGATGGACATGCTTGTGCATGCGGGTGCTCTTTCTACCGTTTGGGGTGCTTGGGAGGATTTCTACCAGACAAATGTCTTAGGGACCAAGTATGTTCTGGATGCTTGCCGAGAGGCTGGTATTCAGCGCTTGGTTTATGTGTCCTCGCCTAGCATCTATGCTGCGCCTCGAGATCAGTTAGCTATCAAAGAAAGTGCTGCGCCTCAGGAAAATAATCTGAACAACTATATTCGTAGTAAGCTGGCTTCGGAGAAGCTGTTTAAGGATTATCCCGATGTTCCGAGTATTATCTTACGACCTCGTGGGCTTTTTGGGATTGGGGATACCAGTATTTTGCCCCGAGTTCTCAAACTCAGTCAGAAGATTGGCATTCCCTTAATAGGAGACGGTCGTCAGCTCATGGATATGACCTGTGTGGAAAATGTCGCTCTGGCAATTCGCTTGGCACTAGAGACTCCTCAAGCTAGTGGCGAAGTTTATAATATTACCAATGGGGAACCAAGAACCTTTAAGGATTTGATCGAAGAAACCTTGAGAGGGTTGGGCTATCCAATAACATACAGAAAAGTGCCAGCTCCTCTTCTTTCAGTTATTGCTACTAGTTTAGAGTTTCTGTATAAGGTCTTGAAACTCAAAGGTGAACCGCCTCTGACACGCTATACCTATTATCTGCTCCGTTATAGTCAGACGCTGGACATCAGCAAGGCGGAGCGAGACTTGGGGTATCGCCCTCAAATCAGTATTTCGGAAGGGATTGAACAATATGTCCAAGATTATCGAAAGCATTGATTATTTCCCAGCAGGCTACTGTACCAGCTACACAGGTTTGCTATTTAAGGGAGTCAAGAATCAAAAGATGACCTTTCCAGCTGGTGTTTTTCTTATCAAGCACAGGGACAAGGGCTATCTCCTCTATGACACAGGCTATCATTACGATATTAAGGCCCATCTTCGCTATGGCTTCTATCGGCTAGGAACGCCCGTTCAAATGACGGAGAAGGACCAGATTTCTCGTTTGCTGGAAGCGAAGGGAATCAAACCAGAAGAAATTAACTATGTTCTTCTATCACACCTACATCCAGATCATCTGGGAGGAGCTAGTTTCTTTCCTCATGCAACCTTTATCTTGACAAAAGAAGTATATGAAGTCTACCAAAAACCCAAGTTGAAAGACTTGATTTTCAAGGAGTTTTTACCTGCTTCTTTTGAGAAAAATCTAACTATTATCAGAGCTGACCAGCAAGTTTCAACTTTTCCCTATCGTCCAATTTGTGATCTTTTTGGAGATGGCAGTATCCTAGTAGCCTCTGTTGACGGGCATGCTAGGGGGCAAGCCTGTCTATATTTTCCAGACCTTAATCTCCTCATTGCAGCAGACCTCTGTTGGGGAATTGACCTCTTACCTTACACCAAGGAGATGCACCTGATTCCTTCCTTGGTCCAGGATAATAAGGCCGACTATATCAGGGGGACAGAGTTTCTGGAGGAAGTCTTAAAGGACGGTATCGAGGTAGTTGTTAGCCATGATCCTGTAGAAAGGATAGAGTCAATCTTACATGAAAAAAATAACCTTTCTTAAAACCTTTATCCAAACTCGTTGGCTTCATCATTTCAAATCTCGAGAAGCTGTAGAAAACTATCAGAAAAAGCAATTAACTAACTATATGGACTTTTTAAAGCGAGAGTCGCCCTACTTTAAAAATGGGGTTCCTAGCAACTTTGACCATATGGACAAGGCTTTTATGATGGAACATTTCAATGAGCTCAACACCCAAGGAGTGGATCGTGATGAAGCCTTATCCTTAGCTATTGAAAGTGAGAAGACCCGTGACTTCACTGAACTTAAAGGGGAAGTAGCCGTCGGTCTGTCTTCAGGGACGTCTGGACATCGGGGGCTCTTTATCACAACAGAGAAAGAGCGAAGTATGTGGGCTGCAGCTATCTTGGCAAAGATGTTGCCAAAGGGTCAGCTTTTTGGACACCGCATCGCCTTTTTCCTGAGAGCTGATAATGAACTCTATCAGACCATCAATACAGCGCTCATTCGTCTAGAGTATTTTGATATTTTCAAACATACAGATGAGCATATAGAGCGACTCAACAACTATCAACCAACGATTATTGTGGCGCCAGCCTCGATGTTGATTGAATTGAGCAAGCGTCTCAAGGATGGAGAGTTAGCCATTCACCCACAAAAGGTCGTCTCTGTGGCGGAAATCTTGGAAGATAGTGATAGGGGACGGATCGCAGAAGCCTTTTCTCTATCCATCATTGACCAAGTTTATCAAGCGACAGAAGGTTTCCTAGCCTGTACTTGCTCAGCTGGCAATCTACATCTCAACGAAGACATTATATTTGTGGAAAAGCAGTATCTAGATGACCGCCGTTTTTATCCAGTGATTACGGACTTTAAGCGAAGTAGTCAGCCTGTTTATCGCTACCAGCTCAATGATATCTTGGTTGAAAATCCGGAGCCTTGTCCCTGTGGCTCCTACTATACACGGATTGACAAGGTCGAGGGACGTTCTGATGATATCTTCTACTTTGAAGGGCAGAATGGCGGGCAGGTAACCATCTATCCAGACTTTATCAGGCGTTGCATCCTCTTTGTGGAGAATGTAGGAGATTACCAAGTTAAGCAACATTCCGAGAAATTAGTGGAAGTTTGTCTAAGCCGACGAGATGAGGACGTAGAGACAGCAATTTTAGCACAGTTCCAACTCTTGGCCCAGCAAAGAGAGTTCATAATTCCTCAAATCAAATTTTCAGATTATCACTGGGATACTAGCCATAAACTCAAACGTATCCAACGTTTATGAAAGGATAAAAGACAATGACAGAAGTGAAAAGACATGTAGAAATCGCAGGTTATGGCATTTGCCTTCCAAAGCATACGGTTCAATTTAAAGACCAGACCCGTTATCGTGTAGTTGAAAATGAAGAAACCCAGTTAGATTTGGCAGAGGTAGCCATTCAGAGAGCACTCGAACATGCAAATTTGGATATTAAGGATATCGATTGCCTTGTATCAGCTAGTGCAGTTGGTGTTCAGCCTATTCCTTGTACGGCTGCCTTGATTCATGAGCGCGTGGCAAAAGGACTCTCAATCCCAGCTATGGATATCAATACGACCTGTACCAGCTTTATTTCTGCTCTATCGACCATGTCCCACTTGATCGAGGCGGGCGAATACAATCGTGTTCTGATCGTGTCCAGTGAGGTTGGAAGTTTAGGGCTCAATCCCAAGCAAAAAGAAAGTTTTGAACTCTTTAGTGATGGGGCAGCAGCCTTTATTTTCCAAAAAAGTCATCAGGAAAAAGGGGTCATTGCTAGTCTCCAACGTACTTGGTCAGAAGGGGCTCACGATACGGAGATTCGTGGAGGTCTGACTTCTTTTCAACCAAAAGAGTACTCTGAAGCGACGAAGACCAACTATATGTTTGACATGAAGGGGAAGAAAATTCTCCTCTTGTCTGCTCGTAAAATCCCAGTCATGTTTGAAGAGTTTCAAGAAAAAACACAGCTAGCTTTGGCAGACGTGGACTATATCATTCCTCACCAAGCAAGTCGTGCTCTTCCTTTGGTCATGGAAAAACTAGGTCTGGCTGAGGATCAGTACCTCAATCTCGTCACTGACTATGGAAATATGGTGTCAGTCTCTGTACCGTTTGGCTTGGCTTATTCATTGGACCATGGATTGGTTAAAGAAGGAGATGTCATCTATCTTATGGGAACTGCAGCCGGTATGACCGTCAATATGTTGGCTCTGAAATTGTAACAATTACCTAAACACGGAACGACTGGAACTTGAGCAAAGGCAAAAGGTTGCCATCTAGCCCTGAACTGAGGTATACTAGTAGAAAGATTAATTTATCAAGCAGTTAAGGAGAATGTTAGAAAAGAAAGGGGATGTATGACAGCTAGAAAAATGCAGCTACTCATGTCCAAATATGGTTTCAGTATTACCATCATGTTGGCAGAGTTGTTTATCGTCTTTGGTTTGTTTCTCTATCTAGGTCGGATGGCTCCTATTCTCTGGATTATCCTAGTCATTTTAGTGAGCTTAGCGACCATTGTATCGATTGTCAATCGGTCTATGAATCCTGAAAGTAAGGTAACATGGCTGTTAGTAGCCTTTGTGCCAGTGTTTGGGCCATTGCTCTATATCATGTTTGGAGAGCGTCGTTTATCTAAAAAAGAAATGAAGCAGCTAAAGCAGCTCCAATCAATGGTTGATCGAGAGGACAATAGCAGAGCTCTCCGTTTGGAGTTAAAGGAACAAGACAAATCAGCTTACGGAGTTATCAAATCACTCCTCAGCATGGACACGAATGCCGATGTCTATGATCGAACGGATACACGATTTTTTGCATCTGGTGAAAGCATGTGGCATCAGATGCTAGAGGATCTCAAGAAAGCGGAGAAGTTTATCTTTCTCGAATACTATATCATCGAAGAAGGTTTGATGTGGAATAGTATTTTGGAGATTTTGGAAGAAAAGGCAGCTCAAGGAGTAGAGGTGAAGCTTCTCTATGATGATATTGGTTGTATGGCAACCTTGCCTGGAGATTACACCATCCAGCTTCGTGGTCGAGGGATTGAAGCCCACAAATTTAACAAGGTGATTCCACGTTTGACCGTTGCTTATAACAACCGTGATCACCGTAAAATCATGGTTATCGATGGTCAAATTGCCTATACAGGTGGTATCAATCTGGCCGATGAGTATATCAACCATATCGAACGCTTTGGTTATTGGAAGGATAGCGGTATTCGTCTGGATGGACCAGCAGTTAAGGCTTTTACCAGACTCTTTTTATCTGCCTGGTACATCAACCGTGGAGAGATTAGTGATTTTGACCAATACCATCTCGAAAATCAGCCCAAAGATGGGATGGGTCTCTGTATTCCCTATAGTAGTGGGCCAAAACCCATCTACAGAGCTCAAGTTGGAAAAACGGTCTACCAAAATCTTATCAATCAAGCTACAGATTACGTCTATATCACGACTCCCTATCTGATTGCGGACTATGATCTCACCGAAAGTATCAAAAATGCAGCTCTGAGAGGGGTAGATGTGCGAATTGTGACGCCGTGTATCCCAGATAAGAAGGTTATTCAGTTAGTTACTCGAGGAGCCTATCCAGACTTGTTATCTGCAGGGGTTCGTATTTATGAGTACAGTCCGGGATTCCTTCATAGCAAGCAAATGCTTGTCGATGGAGAGGCAGCTACTGTGGGGACCATCAATTTTGACTATCGGAGCTTGCTCCACCACTATGAAAATGCCGTCTTACTTTATAGAACGCAGTCCATCATCGATATTGAAAGGGACTTCGAAGAGATTTTTAAAGTTTCTCAAGAAATTTATCCCCACACTATCAAAACCAGCTGGTATCAAAGCCTCATCAAGGAAATTGTCCAGTTGTTTGCACCTATGCTCTAACTATCCATCAAGATCTAGCCCAAGGCTGGATCTTATTTTTGTCTTCTTACGAATAGATAAGTAAAGGAGAAAACCATGCTTAATCTAGAAGATGATGATTTTATCAGAGAGTATAGAAACAGTCGATTCCACCGTTTTCGTGAAATCGAACGCTTTGCGCTATTGGATAAGAAATTTAGCAAATATCAATCCCAAGCTGACATTCCTGTAAGATTTTGATATACTAAAACAGATAAACTTAGAGGAGAAATTGAATGAACGTATACGGGAAAATAGATGAGAAACAAGAAGAATCTCATTACCAAGACTGGTCAGTGCCAGAAAAACGAGAAGGAGCTCCCATTCCCTTTTTTAGTATTTTGCTTTGGAGTTTAGTGGCCACAGCCATTTCGATTGCCCTGCCTTTTATTTTTGGTTTAGTCAGTCCGCAACAAACTCAAGATCTTTATACCGGTTGGGCCTTGCATCAAAATGGTCAAATGTATACAGATTATTTTGGGACGGAGGGATTGCTCTATTATGTGCTAGCTTACCTTTTTCGAGGCAGCATTCTGATTGCTTTGGTTGAGTGGTTGGCCTTGTTTGGAGCAGGTGTTTTTCTTTTTAAGGCTGCAGATACTCTTGTCGGCCAAGAAAAGGAAGCGAAGCGAGTTGTCTTTATTTTATACTTGCTTGTAGCAGGCCTCGCTTTTGGTGGTGGTTATGCTCTCTTGCTAGCCCTACCTTTCCTATTTTATTCATTGAGTATCGTTACAAATTATCTAGCTTTTCCAAAGGACGACAAAGGATTTGTACGAGTGGGTATGAGCCTTGCTCTCGCTTTCTTCTTTGCGCCAATCCCAACCGCCTTGTTTGCGGCTGTACTGGCCTTGGGGATTATCGGCTTTAATCTAGGCAAAGGTCACTTTGTTCATGGCTTATATCAGTTCTTTGCGTCAGCCCTAGGATTTTCACTCTTATTCTATCCTTTAGGCTACTATACAGTGTGGACAGGTAGTTTTGGAGATGCCATTAGCCAGACCTTGTATCCGGTAAATACTCTTAGCCTCTTTTCAAATTCGCATTTGCTTGAAAATGCAGCCTTCTATGGCTTGCTTGCTATTGGATTAGGTTCCCTTGGCTTGCTCTTTGCAGGCTTGTTCCAGTCAAAACCAGCCAAGCAATATGCCCTCTCAATTGCTGCTAGCTTGGGAGTGTTGCTTTCTTTGGGAATCTTGATTCTCTCTAAAGAACCTATCAACGGTACTCGTCTTGTGGTGCTAATTCCTTTCTTGGTCTTGCTCCTTCTGACAGGAATCAAGGAAGATGTTTCGGAGGGAGGGAGTCGTCGTAGAAGAAGACGTGAGAAACAAACTTCTTTCCTTAAAAGAAATTTCTATCTACCACTGATTGCCCTTGCCTATCTCATTGTTCTTCCTATCGTGAGTCGCTACCTTTCTCACCCAGCGACTTATCAGGAGAGAGATCGTCTGGCTAGCGTGGTCAAACAACAAACGAGTTCTGAGGATCGTGTCTATGCTTGGGATGATCGTCCTGATTTCTACCGTGCAAGTGAACGCTTGGCGCCGACTTCTCTATCAATTCCAACACTTTATACTGCAAGCGATGAAAATAAAACCAAACTGATGAATGACCTGAAAGAGAATCAACCGAAGATGATTGTGGTCAATCAAAAAGTTGCCTTGTGGTCAGATGTAGAGAGCTGGCTCAGTGAAAACTATGAGCTTGTTCAGACAGATACTAGCGAGTTCAAACTTTATAAATCAAAATAACAAAAAATCAATATCTTGTGGAATTTTAAAAATTTTAGGATTTTTAACACAAGATATTGATTTTTATTTTTAGAGTGGTATAATACTGAATATAAACAATTCAACAATATTTTAGAAAAGAGCATGGATATGATTGTATTAGAAGAAAAGCTTGCAACCGTTCCCACCTTGTTCGTTGAAAAACGAGATGGTAGACGAGTGGTGTTTGATGTAGACAAGATTGACAAGGCTCTCCACAAGGCGGCGGAAAAGGTTATGGACCTTACGCCTCTAGTAGAAAAACGCCTAAATGGTCTAGTTGAAAGAATCGTCACTGAAATTCACAGCCGCTTCCCTCAAGGTGTCAAGATTTACGAAATTCAAAATGTCGTAGAGCATGAACTCCTTGAAGCCAAAGAGTATGCGCTGGCTGAGGAGTATATCACTTATCGGACACAAAGGGATTTTGAGCGCTCAAAAGCGACAGATATCAACTTTAGTATCCATAAACTTCTCAATAAAGATCAAGCAGTTGTCAATGAAAATGCCAATAAAGACAGTGATGTCTTCAACACCCAGCGTGATTTGACAGCAGGGATTGTTGGGAAATCAATCGGACTGCAAATGCTTCCTAAGCACGTAGCCAATGCTCATCAAAAAGGGGATATCCACTATCATGACTTGGACTACAGCCCCTACACTCCGATGACCAACTGCTGTTTGATTGATTTTAAAGGCATGTTGGAAAATGGTTTTAAGATTGGAAATGCAGAGGTAGAGAGTCCCAAATCTATCCAGACTGCGACAGCTCAAATTTCACAAATCATCGCTAACGTTGCTTCTAGCCAGTACGGGGGCTGTTCAGCTGACCGTATCGATGAAGTCTTGGCGCCTTATGCGGAGAAGAATTATCAAAAGCACCTCAAAGATGCGAAAGAGTGGGTCTTGCCTGAAAAACGGGAAGATTACGCTTGGAAGAAAACTCAAAAAGATATCTATGATGCCATGCAATCTCTTGAGTATGAAATCAACACCCTCTTCACTTCAAATGGACAAACACCTTTTACTTCACTAGGTTTTGGTCTAGGAACTAGTCGTTTTGAGCGGGAAATTCAAAAAGCTATCTTGACCATTCGTATCAAGGGACTTGGTTCAGAACACCGCACAGCCATCTTCCCTAAACTCATCTTTACGCTGAAAAGAGGACTCAACTTAGAGGAAGGTTCACCTAACTACGACATCAAACAGTTGGCCCTCGAGTGTGCAACCAAGCGGATGTACCCAGATGTCTTATCCTATGATAAGATTATCGAACTGACTGGTTCTTTCAAGGTTCCTATGGGATGCCGTTCTTTCCTTCAAGGATGGAAAGATGAAAATGGTGTTGAGGTCAATTCAGGTCGGATGAACCTAGGTGTTGTGACGGTTAATCTGCCTCGTATCGCCCTCGAGTCTGAAGGGGATTTGAATAAGTTTTGGGAAATCTTCAACGAACGGATGAACATCGCAGAAGATGCTCTGGTTTACCGTGTGGAAAGAACCAAGGAAGCAACACCAGCGAATGCCCCTATCCTCTATCAGTACGGAGCCTTCGGTCGCCGTCTCGGAAAAGAAGAAAGTGTAGATCAACTCTTTAAGAATCGCCGCGCGACAGTTTCGCTGGGCTATATCGGTTTGTACGAAGTGGCTACAGTCTTCTTTGGAAATAGCTGGGAAAGCAATCCTGAAGCCAAGGAATTCACATTGGATATCATTCGCGATATGAAACGTCGTGTGGAAGAGTGGTCTGACCAATATGGTTACCATTTCTCTATCTACTCCACGCCGTCTGAAAGTCTGACAGACCGCTTCTGTCGCTTGGATACAGAGAAGTTCGGCTCTATTCCTGACATCACGGACAAGGAATACTACACCAACTCTTTCCACTACGATGTTCGGAAAAATCCAACGCCGTTTGAAAAATTAGACTTTGAGAAAGTTTATCCAGAAGCAGGTGCGTCAGGTGGTTTTATCCATTATTGTGAGTATCCAGTTCTTCAACAAAACCCTAAAGCCCTGGAAGCTGTTTGGGACTATGCCTATGACCGTGTCGGTTATCTAGGGACCAATACTCCGATTGATCGTTGCTACAAGTGCGACTTTGAAGGGGATTTTGAACCAACTGAGAGAGGATTTGCTTGTCCCAACTGTGGCAATAGCGACCCTAAAACAGTAGATGTGGTCAAACGTACGTGTGGTTATCTGGGAAATCCTCAAGCACGTCCGATGGTTAACGGACGCCACAAGGAAATCGCTGCGCGTGTCAAACACATGAATGGCTCTACTATCAAAACAGCTGGACATGAAGTAACAAATTAGAAGGAAGTGGAATGGGGAAATACCAATTAGACGATAAGGGACGCGCACAAGTGACCCGTTATCACGAGAGACACTCGAAAGGTGGAACAGGTAAAAAAGAACGCTTGCTCAACCTCAAAGAACAATTTTTAAACAAGAACAAGAAAAAATAAAAGTGAGAGTCCGCTCTCGCTTTTCTCTTAGGTGGGAGGGGAATATGGAATTACGTAGACCAAGATTAGCAGATAAAGAAACAGTTTTAGAGATGATGGCAGAGTTTGAACAAGCACAGTCCCCTCATGATGGTGGGTTTTGGAACGCCAACAATTTTGTTTATGAAGAGTGGCTAGAAGAAAATCTTCAAGCGGAAGCGGGACTCAATATTCCTGAAAACTGGGTTCCTGCTATCCAGCTGGTTAGTTTTGACGTAGCAGGCAAAGCTCTTGGCTTTCTCAACCTTCGTCTCCGATTAAATGACTACTTACTAGAAAATGGGGGCCATATTGGCTACTCCATCCGCCCTTCTGAAAGAGGTAAAGGTTATGCCAAAGAAGCCCTCAGACAAGGCCTGCAAGTTGCTAAGGAAAAGAATATCAAACGAGCTCTGGTAACTTGTAGCACAGAAAATCCTGCCAGCCGAGCTGTTATCTTAGCTAATGGTGGTGTCTATGAGGATGTTCGCAATGGTGTAGAATGTTACTGGATAGATTTGGAGTGAAAGGATGACATGGAATACACCAAAACCAGGTGAATGGAAAAGTGAGGAACTTAGTAAAGGACGGATCATTGATTATAAGGCTTTTAACTTTGTCGATGGAGAAGGTGTGCGCAACTCTCTCTATGTATCAGGTTGCATGTTTCACTGCGAGGGGTGCTATAATGTTGCGACTTGGTCTTTCAATGCAGGGATTCCTTATACGGCAGAATTAGAAGAACAAATCATGGAAGACCTTGCCCAACCCTATGTTCAAGGATTGACCTTGCTGGGAGGAGAACCTTTTCTTAATACAGGTATCCTCTTGCCGCTCGTTAAACGCATCCGAAAGGAATTGCCAGACAAAGACATCTGGTCCTGGACGGGCTACACTTGGGAAGAAATGATGCTGGAAACTCCAGATAAACTGGAACTCTTGTCGCTGATTGACATCCTTGTCGATGGTCGTTATGACAAAAGCAAGCGTAATCTCATGCTCCAGTTTCGAGGGTCTTCTAATCAACGGATTATCGATGTGCAAAAATCTCTCAAAAGTGGGCAAGTAGTGATTTGGGACAAACTCAATGACGGAAAAGAAAGCTATGAACAGGTGAAGAGAGAATGAAGAAAAAAGACCTGATAGAACAACTGGTTTCAGAGATAGAAACGGGAAAAGTTAGGACGCTAGGGATCTACGGTCATGGGGCTTCAGGTAAATCAACCTTTGCACAGGAATTGTACCAAGCCCTAGATTCTACTACAGTAAATTTACTAGAAACAGACCCCTATATCACTTCAGAACGTCACCTGGTAGTACCAAAGCAAGCGCCAGATCAAAAGGTGACAGCTTGTCTCCCAGTGGCGCATGAACTGGCAAGTTTGCAGAGAGATATCTTAGCCTTGCAGGCGGGTATGGATGTCTTAACAATCGATGAACCGTGGAAGGCTAGTGAAATCTTGTCTGGAGCAAAACCGATTCTGATTGTTGAAGGGATGTCTGTGGGCTTTCTACCCAAGGAACTTTTTGACAAAACTATCTGTTTCTACACGGATGAAGAAACAGAGTTAAAGAGGCGCTTAGCTCGAGATACGACTATGAGAAATCGGGATGCATCTTTTGTATTGGCTAGCCATCAGATGAGACGGGAGCAGTATCTGCGATACTATAGAGAAACCGAGTCTAAAGCGGACATTTTAGTAGATCAATCAGAAGACACATTCAAGGTCAAAATGACTCGTATTATATAGAAGAAAAGACGGTTTTTTATAGGTATAAATCCTCAATCTTGGAAAAATGAAAAGAGAAAACAGTTTCATCCTAAAAAAACGAAAAAAAGCTCACAAATCCCTTGCAATCGCAGGGGCTTTGTGTTATTCTATTATGGTGCTGTAAATTACAGCCTTAGCTTTGATGCAAGAGGTTGCGACACGCTCGGTTGCATTGCCACGCAACGCGCGTCGATTTCCTATTTTTGCTTTGAGTTTGAATCCCTTTATGTCTTAGACTTGAGCACAAAAAATGTTCGTTAAAAACTTTCCAGACTATATCAATAAGAATTGGAAGGATGGTCTTGGTTGAAGCCTGCATTGTTTTTCAGCTCTGGTTGAGACCGGTAAATTGAACGTTTTGTTTGTTATAGGCACCGTTTTATCTGGGAAAAGGGAGTTGATAGTGAATGGTGTGATATATCCTATACGCAAAGAATGCTATTTCATTTTGTTGCGTGAATTAGCCTCTTGGTAGCTAGAAAGTTTAGAGCTGAGGTTGATTGCTAGTCAGTCACCTTAGAAGTGAAAGTAAAAGGAGCGAAGGAATGTTTTTAAAAATAATCAGCAGTATCTCTACAAATAATTTCCAAGATCCAAACATGATGGAAAAAATTAGCCATCTATGGCAGGAGCACCAGAAAGAAGTAGAGGAGGCATTTGCCCAAGGGCTTCCGATTTATGCAGTCTATCATGATTATGTCAGCGACTACAAGGGGGATTACAGCTTGTCGCTCTGTAGTCTATCCGATAAAGAAGACTGGGATTTTGACACTTCAGGACAAACCTACCAAGTATTTGAGGTGGATACAAGTGATTCAAAAGGTTTTCTCCATACCTGGCAACAAATTTGGCAGGCAGAAGAAGCAAGAGAACTGCAACGTCAGTATAGTATTGATTTTGAAAAATATGATCCAGATCAGACAGTATCTATCTTTATCGCCACCCCCAAAAATGGGTAAATTGTCAAACTAAGTTTTATTTACGAAAGAGGATCAGAACATACTCTAGTAACTTAGGTTAGTAAAAAAACGAAAAAAAGCTAACAAATCCCTTGCAATCGCAGGGGCTTTGTGTTATTCTATTATGGTGCTGTAAAT
>CAJZDE010000009.1:0-16473 GCA_915063165.1 uncultured Streptococcus sp. | reverse complement strand
TTATGTGAATCAAAATTCTTACTAGGTATATCTTTTCCTTTATTAGCATTAGCAAATAACTCTAACAATCTACTAATCATGACATCGTAGCTTTTATTGGTTTCCTTGCTAATTTTGTTTAATAAACTATTTATTTTTTCTTCAACATCTTCCATCCCGAAATGTATTAATTCTCCGCTAGATTTATTATTAAACGCCCTTATACCTGGTGCCTCTCTAGAAATAATATTGAATTCTTTTAAATCTTCCTCAATTCTTCTATAGGTTGGAAAGTATAATATTTTGTACCTATTTTTTAAATCTTCTATCTTAAGTATTAACTTCATATAACCAGAGGGAAAGACTCTGCTCAAAACTTCAGGTAACATTACTACAATCATTTGCAAAGGATATTTTTGTAAAAGATGATATCTATTATAAATTGATGATACTTCATCAAACTTTAAATTTTTAGATTTATCTAGTCCTGATAAATCCGACACTAAATCCTGATTTTGTTTAATTCTTTCTACTAAATCAAACAACTCACGTTTAATATTTGAGGTTACATGGTTTGAATTCTGTATATTTATCTGAATAATTTCTTTTTTAGTAATCTGTAGTTGTTCTTCACCTTCAAATGTAATCTCGATACTATCAAAAACGAAGCTTTCTAATTTTTTATAATTTAAATCTAGTAAATAGTAAAGCATCGCAAGAATAGTAGTCTTACCAATGCCATTTTCTCCAATATAAATAGTCTTATCATTCTTAAAATCCAATTCAACATCATAATAATTATAAAGATTATTAATTTTAAATTTCTCAATTAAAGGCATACAACTACTCCTTAATAGTTTTATTTATTACAATTATACCAGAAAGCAAGCCTTAAGGCTTGCTTTCTACAAATATTATTATAACTAATTTTTATGATTTCACTTTGTCTTGAAACTGTTGAAATTTTAATGTCTAAAATGTCTCACGTCTGTGAAAACCATGGTCAAGCCATATTTATCCGCTGCTTCGATGGACTCTTGGTCACGAACCGATCCACCGGGTTGGATAATGGCCTTGATACCTGCTTTAGCTATTTCTTCCACGTTATCCGCAAATGGGAAGAAGGCATCCGAAGCAAGCACAGCACCGTCAAGACGGTCTTTAGCTTGGTCAATGGCAATACGGACTGAAGCTACACGGTTGGTTTGCCCTGGGCCAACACCGAGTGTCATATGGTCGTTGGTTACGATGATACCGTTTGATTTAACGTACTTGATAGCTTTCCAAGCGAACTCAAGAGCAGTCGCTTCTGTCTCAGTTGGCTGGCGCTTGGTCACCACCTGCCAGTCAGCTGGGCTTTCTTTGACCACATCTTGGTTTTGCACAAGAAGTCCACCAACCACACCTGTGTATTCTGCTTCCACTTCGCTGGCATCTTGAGCGTCGAATGGCAAGGCAAGGATACGCAAGTTTTTCTTTTTGTTGGTCAAAATAGCTAGCGCTTCATCCGTATAGCTTGGTGCAATGATGATTTCAAGGAAAACGCCGTGCATCTTCTCAGCTGTCGCAGCATCTACCTCACGGTTGAGAACGACGATACCACCAAAGATAGACACCGGATCAGATTCATAAGCGTAGTCCCAAGCAGTTTCGATATCATCTGCCTGACCAATCCCACATGGATTCATATGTTTGAGAGCCACAACGGTTGGACGGTCTTTGAAATCACGAATAATACGAATGGCCGCATCAGCGTCGCGGATATTGTTGAAGGACAATTCCTTACCGTTGAGCTGTTTCGCTGATGCAATTGAGTAGTCTGTCGGCAAAACTTTTTGGTAGAAGTCCGCATCCTGCTGAGGATTTTCCCCATAACGCATTGGTTGCTTGAGGTCATAGGTCAAAGTGAGCTTTTCTGGTTTTGCTTCACCCACTTGAGCTGTGAAATACTCTGCAATCAAGGCGTCATAAGCCGCTGTGTGACGAAAAACCTTGGCTGCTAAACGTTGGCGAGTTTCGTAAGTCGTTTCACCATTGGCTGACAACTCGTCCAAAACCACTGCATAGTCTGCAGGATCTACCACAACAGTTACGCTGGCGTGATTCTTCGCTGCTGAACGAAGCATAGAAGGACCACCGATATCGATGTTTTCAACGGCATCAGCATAAGTCACATCTGGTTTGAGAATCGTTTCCTTGAAAGGATAGAGATTGACCACTACAAGGTCAATGAGCTCGATTTGATTGTCTTTGGCCGCTTGAAGGTGACTATCCAAGTCACGACGAGCGAGGAGTCCCCCGTGGATATTTGGATGGAGAGTCTTGACACGACCATCCATCATTTCTGGGAAGCCCGTCACATCATCAATTGCAATGGTCTCCACCCCAGCATTATCAAGGGCAACTTTAGTACCACCAGTTGAGATGATGTCCCAACCAAGTTTCTTGAGTTCTTGGGCAAATTCAACAATACCCGCTTTGTCTGAGACGCTGATTAAGGCCTTTTTCGTCATTCTATTCCTCTTTCTTTAGATCCAAGCGCATAGCGACTTCGTTATTTTCTTCTATAAATCCTGTTTCCTGAAAACCCAGACTAGTCAACAGGTACTTCATTTTTTCATTTCCAACCACATAATCTGCGGTAATATGACTGCAAGCTCTATCCATCTGAGCCTCTTTGATTAGAACTTCCAAGGCTTTTCGACCATAACCTCTTCCTTGGTACTGCTGACCAATCATTATCCGCCAGATAAAGTATTCCGCTTCATCCTTGTCTATTTCTAGCAGGAGAAAGCCAACCACTTGCTTATCCCAATAGATTGCCATCGGAAACACATCTTCGTTTTTCCGGTAGAGCCATGCATCAGCTAAAGAGCGTACGTTTGGAGCCACGAAACGTGCTCGTTCATCAGCTTCAGATATTTTCAAATCCAGTACTGCCTGAAAACTACTCTCATCTACCAATTTCAGTTCAATCATTTTTTCTCCTAGCAAGATTGCGCAATCAAAACTTGATCTACTTCTTACCTTCTCTCCACTCCCAAACTATCCAAGACTTCTGGATACAACTTGTACTCTGCCTCATGAATGCGAGCTTCAAAGTTTTCGATGGTATCATCAGCTAGTCGTGGTACGCGTACTTGTTTAATAACCTTTCCTGTATCCACACCCGAGTCCACCCAGTGAATGGTCACACCGCTCTCAGTAACTCCAGCATTCCAAGCGTCCTCAATCCCATGAGCTCCTGGAAATTCTGGCAGGTAGGCTGGATGAATGTTAATGATCCGACCCTCGTAAGCAGCGAGCAAAGTTGGCCCAACGATTTTCATGTAGCCGGCGAGGCAAACCAAGTCAATCTGGTGTTCTTCCAAGAGTTCGACAAGAGCTGCTTCGTAGTCTGCCTTGTTCTCAAACTCCTTGAGTTCAAAAGCATAGGACAGAACGCCAAGCTTGTCTGCACGCTCGAGCACATAGGCGTCACGATGGTCTGAAAAAACAAACTCCACCGGAAATTCTTCGGCAATCACCTGAAAATTTGAGCCATTACCAGAGGCAAAAACCGCTATTTTTTTCATTTGATGATGACACTTTCGTTTTCTTTCTTGACGATGCGACCAATTTCATAGACTGGTTCATCCAGCAATTCCTTGACACGACCTACATTTTCAGGGCTAACTGCCAGCATGAGTCCCACACCCATATTGAAGATTTCAAACATTTCTTCGTGCTTGATTTCACCGTATTTTTCAAGGGCTTTGAAAATCGGAAGCACTGGAACCTTGTCTTCTTCAATTTCCGCAGCTAGGTCAGCCGCAAACATACGAGGAACATTCTCGATAAAGCCGCCACCTGTGATGTGGGCAATGCCGTTGACTAACTCTTCCTTGATGAGTGGCAAGACAGCCTTGACATAGATACGAGTCGGCTCAAGAAGGACTTCCTTGAGTTTCTTGCCTTCCAATTCCGGCAAGACTTCCTCACCTGTGTAGTCCGCAAAAACACGACGAACGAGGGAGTAACCATTTGAGTGAATCCCACTTGAGGCAAGTCCGAGAAGAACATCGCCTTCTGCCACCTTTGAACCGTCAATGATTTGAGATTTTTCAGCTACACCGACCGCAAAACCAGCCAGATCGTAGTCATCTGCGCCATACATACCAGGCATTTCAGCCGTTTCCCCACCGATGAGAGCAGCGCCTGCCTGCACACAACCTTCTGCCACACCAGCAACGACTTGTTCTAGTTTAGCTGGTTCATTCTTCCCTGTCGCGACGTAGTCAAGGAAGTAAAGAGGCTCAGCTCCTGCAGCGATGATATCATTGACACACATGGCCACACAGTCCTGCCCGATGGTATCGTGCTTGTCGTACTTGATAGCCAGCATGAGCTTGGTCCCGACACCATCTGTCCCCGAAATCAAGACTGGCTCTTTGACACCTGTTTTTGAGAGGTCAAACATGCCACCGAAACCACCAAGAGCTCCCATGACACCCGCACGCTCCGTACGAGCCACGTGCTTTTTGATCCGCTCAACAACTTCATAACCTGCTTCAACATCTACACCAGATTGCGCATAAGCATTTTTATTTGTCATCTTTGTCTCCTCTTCCTTTCCTTTAATGGGGAGTCTTTATCCGTCTATTTGTAAAAACTGGTCTTTTCTTCCAAACTTCTACGATAGTCTTCATCATAGTCATAAAGAGGTGTTGGATAATCGCCGTCAAAGTAAGCGACACAGAGACCACCATTCGGCGCATCTGTTTCAATACCAATCGAATCAATCAAGCCATCAATCGAAAGATAGGTCAGGCTATCTGCACCAATGATTTGGCGAGTTTCTTCGATCGTATGATTGGCCGCAATCAACTCCTGACGCGTTTGGATATCAATCCCGTAGAAACATGGATAAGCCAGCGCTGGACTACCAATGGCAACATGAACCTCAGACGCACCTGCTTCTTTCAAAAGCTGAACGATACGGCGAGAGGTCGTCCCACGAACAATGGAATCATCAATCATCACCACACGTTTGCCTTTAACAACACCCGAAACAGCAGACAGTTTCATCCGCACCCCTTGCTCTCGCAATTCTTGAGTCGGTTGGATAAAGGTGCGTTGCGTGTATTGGTTTTTGATGAGACCCATTTCATTTGGTAGACCAGATTCTTCTGCAAATCCCATAGCTGCGCTGAGTGAGGAATTTGGCACACCGACCACGATATCCGCTTCGTGCTTGAACTCACGCGCCAATTGGGCCCCCATACGTTTGCGAGCTGTATGGACATTGACCCCATGGATGTTAGAGTCAGGGCGAGCAAAATAGATATACTCCATAGAACAAATCGCCAACTGGGTATCATTCGTATAGCTATCGTACTGGATGCCACTGTCATCCACGATTACAATCTCCCCTGGTTTTACATCGCGAATCCACTCGGCACCAATGACTTCAAAAGCACAGGTTTCTGACGAAACCACCACCGCTCCATTGGCCATTTTTCCGATAGAAAGCGGACGGAAACCATTAGGATCAAGCGCAGCAATCAACTTGCCCTCAAACAGCAGGATATAAGCAAATCCACCTTTGACAAGACTGAGCGCCTCTTTGATTTTGCCCATCAAGTTCGGATTGTGACTCCGACGAATGAGGTGAGCCAAAATTTCCGAGTCCGAAGTTGAACTGAAAATAGCTCCTCTTTGTTCCAATTCTTTCTTGAGCGATTCGGCATTGGTCAAGTTTCCGTTGTGAGCAAGTCCAAACTGCATATCATGAAAGCGAAAGAGGAAGGGCTGGATGTTATCCACAGAAGCTTCGCCAGCAGTCGCGTAACGAACATGCCCAATCGCGCTCGTTCCAGTCAGTTTATCCAAATTAGCTGGGTTTCTGAACACTTCTGATAAAAGCCCCATGTCACGATGACGCTTTAGTTTCCCTTGATCATTGGAGAGGATTCCTGCCCCCTCCTGACCACGGTGCTGAAGACTGTGGAGACCAAAATAGGTCAATTTAGCAGCATCTGGATGTCCCCAGATACCGAAAACACCACATTCTTCATTAAGAGATTTTACTTCGTATGTCATTTTTTATACCTAATTTTTATTTTTGCATCATTCCTTCAGTAGTAGGGACGCTCTCAACTTTCTGTGATGACTTTCTAATTTTTTCATTGTCGTCATAAATGCCGACGAAAAAACAGAAAGTCTATCAAGAAATTTTCTAGCTAGTATTTGAGCCAAAGTCTCAAACACTCCCTAACATCACTACTACGGAATGATACGGTAGAAGTTCATTTCACTCGCAAAATAAAGCATTTGCAATCAACACGAACTAAATCTACATGACTTTTACATTACTGATACTATCTATTAGAAAATCTGTAAGTCTTATTTCCCAGTAAAGTATTTAACCGCCGACGCAAACAGGTGCTGGTCTTTATTCCCTGGGATGTTTTGGAAAAGACCGTCTTCATAACGTTCTGAGTGTCCCATCTTACCGATGATTTGACCATTCTTGCTGGTAATTCCTTCGATGGCATTTACCGAACCATTCGGATTGTACTTAGAATCCATACTTGGTTTGCCGTCAAAGTCAACGTATTGGCTAAAGATTTGACCATTGTCACGGAGTTCTGCAAATTCCTCAGCCGTCACGACAAATTTCCCTTCACCATGCGATACTGGAATGGCATGGATATCGCCCACTTGTACTCCAGCCAACCATGGTGAGTTGGTATTGGCAATCCGAGTTTCCACCATCTTGGCCACGTGCTGGTTGGCATCATTGTAGAAGAGGGTTGGGCTAGTACTGCTGGCATCCTCGAAGTTTCCGTATGGAAGAAGACCTGATTTGACAAGAGCTTGGAATCCATTACAGATACCAATAATCAAGCCACCACGAGCGATAAAGCTATCAATGGCTGCACGCACTTTTTCATTAAGAAGGATATTGACAATAAACTTAGCTGATCCATCCGGCTCATCCGCAGCTGAGAATCCACCTGCAAAGAAGAGAATGTTTGCCTTTCCGATATTGTCAACCATGGTTTCAACTGACTTGACAATTGCTTCTTCATTCAAGGTTACAAATGGCACCAAGTTAACCTCTGCACCTTCTTTTTCAAATGCCTTGGCTGAGTCATATTCTGAGTTGGTTCCTGGGAAGACTGGGATGTAAACCACCGGTTTTTCAATAGTTTCCTTGGCTTTGATGACTGCGTTAGAAGCGACAGCTGGCACTTCTTCCAATTCTTTAGATTGGGCAAATTCTGTTGGGTAAACTTCTTCCAGTTTCCCTTGAAAGGCACTGTCAAGTTTGTGTCCATCTAGCTTCACACCGTTGACAAGGAGTGTAAAGTCTGCGCTTGTTTGTCCAATCTTCTCTACTCCAGCGATTTCTTCAAGAGATGTGAAGACAAATCCGCCTAATTGAGCTGTCAAGGCTGTTTCAAGTTCAGGCAAGGTCACCTCTGCACCGATATGGTTCCCAAAGGTAGCAAGGGCCAAGCTTTCAAGCACACCACCATATTTGACAGCTGATGCAGATGTTACTTTGTGATCAGCTAGGATGGCTTCAAACTGAGCAAAGTTAGACTTAATCAAGTCAAAATCAATCTCTTGTGCCAAAGATTGACCTGGGATGTAGTAGATATTTTCACCAGCAGTCTTGAACTCAGGAGAGAGCACCTTACGGCTATCTGCTGTCGTTACCCCAAAGGCAACCAAGGTTGGTGGTACCGTCAATTCTTCAAAAGTACCAGACATAGAGTCCTTACCACCGATAGATGGCAAGCCAAGTTGGATTTGTGCTTCGATAGAGCCTAGAAGAGCTGCTACTGGCTGACCAAAACGCTCAGCTTGTTTGTCCATCCGCTCGAAATACTCTTGGTAAGAGAATCGAGCCTTAGACCAGTTGGCACCAGTAGCCACCAAACGAGCAGTTGCTTCGATAACCGCATAGGCAGCACCGTGGTATGGAGACCATTCTGCCACATATGGATTGAATCCTTGAGCCATGACAGACGCAGTGTGAGTCACACCGTGTTGAACTGGCAATTTCTGCACAGATGCCTCAGTTGGTGTGAGTTGGTAGCGACCACCAAGTGGGTGATTGACCGTTGAACGACCGACCGAGCAGTCAAAGATGGTCTGCAATCCTTTTTGACTCGCATGGTTGAGATCAGATAGAACCGCAAGGGTATCTGCTTCAAGTGTGTCAACGCTTGTTGTGCGTTCTTCTGGAAGTTTGACACCCTTGTCTACCACCTTGGCATCAACGACTACGCGCACACCGTTTGTATCAAGGAAACGACGTTCCAAGTCGACGATGGTTTCACCATTCCAGTGCATGACAAGATTTGGTTTTTCAGTCACTGTTGCCACAACAACAGCATCAATATTTTCTTTATTACATTCTGCAACGAAGGCATCTACATCCTCAGGACGCACCACAACTGCCATCCGTTCTTGAGATTCAGAGATAGCAATTTCTGTACCATTCAAGCCTTGGTATTTCAGAGGAACCTTGTTAAGGTCAATTTCAAGACCATCTGCCAATTCACCGATAGCCACACAGACACCACCTGCTCCAAAGTCATTGGACTTCTTGATGAGACGAGTGACATCGCCATTACGGAAAAGGCGTTGGATCTTGCGCTCTTCGATGGCATTCCCTTTTTGAACCTCAGCACCGGCAGTCTCTACAGACTCAACTGTTTGAACCTTAGAAGATCCCGTTGCACCACCGACACCATCACGCCCAGTCTTACCACCTAGCAAGATAATCACGTCACCAGCTTCCGGTTTTTCACGAACAACATTGCCCTTAGGAGCAGCACCGACAACGGCACCAAGCTCCATGCGTTTAGCTACAAAGCCTGGGTGGAAGTATTCACGAACGTAAGTCGTCGCCAGACCAATTTGGTTCCCATACGAAGAATAACCATGAGCCGCTGTCTTCGAAATGACTTGTTGTGGCAATTTACCAGCGCGAGTTTCTGAAATCGGCGCTGTAATATCACCAGCACCTGAGATACGCATAGCTTGGTAAACATAAGAACGGCCTGACAATGGGTCACGAATGGCGCCACCGATACAAGTAGCCGCTCCACCAAATGGCTCAATCTCCGTCGGGTGGTTGTGGGTTTCATTTTTAAACATGAGAAGCCATGGCTCTTTCACTCCATTCACATCCACCTCGATTTCAACCGAACATGCATTGATTTCATCTGACACTTCCATGTCATCCAAACGTCCATTAGCACGCTCATATCGACCGAAAATAGTCGCCATATCCATCAAGGTTTGTGGTTTTTCAGAACGGCCTAATTCCTCGCGCATAGCGATATATTTATCATAGGTCGCCTGCAATTGTTTTTGGAACTTAGAAGCTGAGAAATCAATCTGTTTCAACTCTGTCTCAAAAGTCGTGTGACGGCAGTGGTCAGACCAGTAAGTGTCCAAAACCTTGAGCTCTGTTTCCGTCGGCACACGCCCGATTGACTTGAAATAGTTTTGGATAAAGAGCAAATCATCCACTTCCATAGCCATCCCTTGCTCAGCCTTGTAGCGGGCAAAGTCTTCCGATGTATAGCTTTCAAAGAATGTCAATTTTGGAATGGTCTTGTCTGACTCTGAAAATTCCTGCTTAGCAATCCCTGCCGTGATGTCCTTGAAACGTGAATCCACTGGATTGAGCAGGTAGTTCTTGACCGCGTCCAACTCAGTCGCATCAATATCTTTATTAACCAAGTAAAGTTGAGCCGTATTAACCGTTACATCACTTGAGCTACCAAGCAAAAGCAAGGCTTCCTGTGAAGAAGCTGCACGCTGGTCAAACTGTCCTGGCAAACTTTCAATGGCAAAGAATGCATAATTGACAAGATCAGCCTGCACAGCCGCTTCATCCAAGACATGGTCTGTCACCTGCTCAGAGAAGATGTGTTTCTCTGCAGGTGCAAACAAGTCCTCTGCCAAATCAAAGACATCATAAACCTGCACAATGCGAATACTTTTCAAAGTTGACAGTCCCAAGTTGTGCTGGAGCTCCCTTACCAAACTCTCTGACTTGACCTGAAAATCAGCCTTTTTCTCAACAAAAATACGTTTATCCATCAATTCTTATTCCTTTATTTTAGCTCTTGCAATGTTCCCAAATGACCTTGAAGGTGTTATTTTAAACCTTGCAACTTTTCCCAGACAATCTCGTAAACGTCTGTTAATTCTCCGAGACCTCTTCGGAGTGAAAAGGTCTGGGGGACCTTTTCAGCCTGAGTCCTTACATATGAAAGACGAAGGTTTTCCGTTTATAACAGCTTATTTCAAAGCCTGCAATTTCTCCCAAACAATCTCGTAGACGTCAGTTAATTCACCTAGACCTCTACGGAAAACATCCTTGTCCATGTGGTTGCCATCTGCATCCCACAAACGGCAGTTATCTGGTGAAAACTCGTCTGCCAAGATAATCTTGCCATCCTTGTCAAAACCAAACTCTAGCTTAAAGTCAATCAATTTGAGACCAATCTCAGCAAACCAATCCTTCAAGAGCTCATTGATACGACGCGTTTCTTCCTTCAAGTAGGCAATCTGCTGGTCATCCGCAATTTTAAGGAATTTCACATGCTCGTCATTGATAAAGGGATCATCCAAATCATCATTTTTATAGTAAAATTCGACAATTGGAGTCTCAAATGCGATACCTTCTTCTACGCCAAAACGTTTTGAAAAGGAACCAGCCGTGTAGTTGCGAAGCACGACTTCCAAAGGAATAATCTCCACCTTTTTATTGAGCTGTTCCGTGTCTGAAAGTTTCTCCACAAAATGAGTCGCTACACCAGCCGCATTTAATTTCTCAAAAATAAAAGATGAAATCTGATTATTTAACACTCCCTTGCCCGCAATCTGCTCCTTCTTGACACCGTTGAAGGCAGTTGCCTGATCCTTGTAAGTTGAAATAATGAGATTTTCATCCTCAGTTGTATAGATATCCTTGGCTTTTCCCGAATAGATCAGTTGTTTTGACATTTTAAAGTTCGCCTTTCGTTTTACTTGAGCACATTCTACCACAAAAGCATGAAAAATTCAAGGTTTTTACGAATAAATAATGTTTTCCTGTTTTAAGCGTAAAGAAAAACTGCAAGATAGGCTCTTCTTACAGTTTTAAAATCATTTATCCTCTGAAAAACACGAATATTACCCTTTATTCAAAAATTGATCCCAAAAATATCGGAGATAGCTTTTCTTTCCTGTAATCATCTGCAGACGGCCTTCCAAACCATAACGAAGTTTTGCAGCCTGCTCCGAAGTTAAATTAGTCTCCGCCTCAATTTTAAAGAAATTCCCTTGTTCAGTCTTTGTAGCTGTTGCATCAATACTTGTAATCATAGAATCCAGGAAAATTTGATTCTTCGCATCATTAGTCGTAGTATAACGGACAGAGTCCCCAATCTTGACTCTAGCAACATCTTTTGAACTGAGATAGGCTGTGAGTTTGGTTTTCCCTTCTTTTTCCAAGGATGGATAGAGCTGGGCTAGCAGGGTTCCTTCTGCAGCCATCGTAGAATCACTGGTCTCAGGATTAAGGTGAATCACCCCATCCTCACTTGCTGTAATCTTCCCTTTATCTAGGATACCTCCTTGAACCTTCTTACCTGATTCCGCCTCCAAAATTTTCTGATCTAGAAGAGTTAATTCCTGACCGACTTTAACTAAGTGCTGAGATTTGAGTGATTCCAGTTGACTATCTAGTCCCGTTGCGTAGGCTTGTTGAGCTCCAGATCCAGCATACTGCACACGATAAGTAGCTAGACTAGACTCTAGCTGGGCAATTTGTGCATCCACTTGTGCAATCACTTGCGATTTAGCTTGCGGATCTTCTCCAGTTTGGTTTTTATAGGTCTGGTAAAAAGAGTAGGCTGGATTCTGACTATCCAGTTGATCTCCCTTTTCAATCGCTGATTTAGCTGTTTTGTAGTCTCGGATTTTATCCTCTGTTTGGCTGATAAGATTGCCAATCTCGGCCTGGCTCTGACTTGCGGCTGCATTTTGAGAAGATATGCTGGCATTTTGTTGAGAAACATTACTTCTTAGACCATTCGCTTGGCTGAGATAATCTCGAAACATCTCCTGGTAACCAAACTTATCTGCCTCTGGAAATTGATCACTCCCCTCTTTCAAACTGGATCGCAAATAACCCAACTGCTTTTTTTGATCCTTTAACATCTCCAACTGATTGGCGTATGCTTCAACTTGAACAGCTTCCGCCCCTTGCTGGTACTGAACGAGCAGTTCCCCTTGCTTGACCAACTTGTTTTCTTCCAGATAGTTGACCACAATTCGTTGATTGCTAGTCGACTGGATATTGGCAATGATCCGACTAGGTTCGACAGTCGCTCTGGTAGACAAACTAATCTCCTTCTCTGCAAAAACTGCAAATCCTAGTAAAAACACGAACAGAAGTGACATAGGTAAAATCACGCGACTGGAAAAATTATGGTAACGACGATTATAAAACTCCGCACTTTCTAAAAATTCTGGTTTCATCCTCTCCTCTTTCTAGCTATTCACCAAATGGGCGTAAAAGCCATCCTGTGCAAGCAAGTCTGCATGGGTGCCTTCTTCGACAATCTTGCCCTGATTCAAAACAACAACCTTTTCTGTCCGCTCAGCGATGGTCAAGCGGTGGGCGATGAAAATCAAGGTCTTATCTAAAGCCATGAGATTATCCACGATCCGCTTCTCTGTCAAAATATCCAGACTGCTGGTCGCCTCATCCAATATCAAGACAGGCGCATCTGTCAAGAGAGCACGCGCCAGAGCAATTCTCTGACGTTGCCCACCAGAAATTCCAGCCCCATCCGAAGTTAATTCTGTCTGGTAATTCAGGGGCATGCGCTCAATATCCTCCCGAATCTCGGCCAACTCAACCGCCCGTAAGATGTCTTCCTGAGTCGTCCCCTCCTTGGCTCCAAGGAGAAGATTCTCCAAAATCGTTCCGTTAAAGACATAGGGCTGTTGAGGCAGGTAGTTGATATACTGGCGCAAGGCCTTTTTGTCAATCTGATTGAGATTGACGCCACCCAGACTAATCTCTCCCTGACTAGGGTCGTAGAAATTAACCATCATCTTTGCCAAGGTGGTCTTACCCGAACCTGAAACCCCCACAAAAGCCACTTTAGAACCCTGCGGAATGGTAAAATTAATATCCGACAAGACATCACGCCCATAGCCATACTTATAGTGAACCTGCTTAAAGGTCATATCTCCCTTCATCATACTCAGATCTTCTACTGTTTTCTTCTCCTCAAACTCCGAAGCGACCAGATAGACCTCGTTCAGACGATTATTGGCAACCTGCGCTGTTTGAAGTTTGGTTTGCAGATTGATGATATTTTCCAAAGGATTGGTAAAGTAAACAAGCAGGGTGTTATAAGTAATCAGCTGACCCAAACTCATTTTTCCATCCATGACGAGTACTGCTCCCATCCAGAGAACACCAACATTGAGCAAAAGCTGGGCAACTTTTTTCAGAGCCTTTTGCTGGCTTTCTGCCCGACTGTAGGTAAAAGATTTTTTCAGATAAGCTACAAATTCCTTATCAATCTTTTGATAGCGTGAACTTTCACTGGTCAAAGACTTAATGGTCTCAATACCGTTGATGTCCTCGATGATAGAAGAAGACAGAACCGCATTGGCTTCCATAGTGTCCCGATTCATCTTTTCAAAAGGCTTCATAAAGGTAAAGATAATCACGGTATAGATAGGAAGTGCAAGCAGACTAATGAAAAAGAGTGTCATATCTTGTGAAAACAAGACAAGCGAGATAATCAAAATCGTCGACACATCTAGGAAAATCGACAGAATAGTCGACGCCAGCGCATCGATGATACTATTGGCATCTGTAAAACGAGAAATGATTTCTCCTGTCCTGCGTGTCGCGAAAAAGGACATCGGCAGGTGAAAAACATGCTTGATGTAGGACAAAATCACATCGATGGACAAGCGTTGACCCAGAACAAGTAAGAGGTATTCCTGCGCATAAGACAAAATCTGCTGGAGAATATAGACGATGACTAGTCCTATTGAGATGATGCCCAGCGTCGAGCGCATCTGGTCTGGCACGTAACTATCAATGATGGACTGAAGATAGTAGGAACCCACGATATTGATCAAGGTCACCAAGAGTGTCGCTAGGACGATATTGGTAATTAAGCCACGCTGCTTGAGTAAGATCGGCAAGAAGGATAAGAGCCCCTGTTTTTTCTCCTTATGAGGTTTATAGCCCGGAGATGGTGCCATAAAAATACTAACCCCTGTCCACTCTTGCGCAAATCGCTCACGGGAAATCTTGGTCAGCTTGACACCAGGATCCGGATCAGCGATATGAATGTGCTTTTTATCCTGACCAATCACCACATAGTAGTGGAGCAATTTCCCTTCCTTGAGCACATGAGCCACAAAAGGAAAGGTCAAATCTGGCAAATCAAAGAGCGTCATATCCGCCTTGATAGCTCGCGTTTCAAAACCAATTTCCTCTGCCACTTTTACAAGACCCAAAGCAGTCGTCCCATCCATGGTCGTCTTGGCCAACTCTCGTAGATGAGCCAAGGAGTAATAACTACCATAGTAGCCAAATATCATGGCCAAGGAAGCCACGCCACAATCCATCTGATCCACTTGGGGACGATAGTGCCTTTTCCCAAATTTCATATCCATCTCCTTTTTTCTAATAATCTCTTAAAACTTTGTAAGATTATTTTAACCAAACAAGGAAGAAATAAGGGAATTATTTCTGAAAAAACAATATCCTCACCTGAACAGCACTTTTACCAAAGAAAATAGGCAGAACAAGAGTCCTGCCTAGAATATTCAATTACACAGATTTCTTACCTTTCCCACTTCTTTTGTGAATGACGTATAAAACGATAAACGCAAACACCGGGGGTACCATATAACTACTTTCACTCATTGTTAGCTGAAAGCCAAGAGTTGCTAGAATCGTAAAGTTGAAAATATTCATTAAAAATAGGAAAGTGAATACAAGAATAGATTTTAAAATCTTATTCATTTTCGCCCTCATTTCCTTCTTTAGCCGTTATTTTCTGGATAGTATGGTATTTTACCGCTATGTAAATGATTAAAAGAAGTAGGGGACAAGAGAACAAGTCTGAAATTTTCATGAAATTTACACTACACTTTCCTGGTAATAGATTATAGTCCATTAAAACTTGCAGGATAGGTAGTACAATGCGTACTAGTAGAAGCCCTCCTAATAACTTCACTTCTTTTTTAACATACAGACACCTTCCTCACTAAATGTAGATTACGGTTCATTGGTCTAACACTCCAAGATTGCTTTTATGCTGCAACTACAGAAATCAGACTCATGTTGTCATCATTTGTTATCTTTTTCTTCACTTCTAAAAAGAAAGATAAAGGTCATCAAAAATAATGAAATCGTAGGTATATCAAAATATTCAAACCATGTAGGTAGATTTATTTTGTTTACATCAGCCACGATTCTAATAATTAGATAAGCTATCGAGCTAAATAATACAGTGGTCTCTAGCCAAGCTTTTCCTAGTAATTGAACGACTTTCATCTCAAACTCCGATCTAATGTTCCATCAATTCCCACTCTTACTTTCTGTTATTTTGTACTTGTATCCTACATAAAACAGACCAAGCAGAATTGGGTAGGTTTCTGGATAAAACAAGGTATTGATCGGATTTTTCAATATCAAATTCGTTGCGATGTAGATAATGATCGATACGACAAAATACCCCTCAGCAAATCCTAATAAGATTTTTTTCATAGCAGACTCCTATTTACCTGAAAAGAAAGGCGGGAAAATTCCACCATTTACATACACAAAATCCTTTCCATTCGGATTCATCATTTATAGTTTTGATTATTTCTTGATAAATCTTTACAAAAAATACCAAAATATCCCGAAGCAAGCAAACCTACTAAAATCCACTGCCAATTAAAGGATACTAATGAACCTGTACGAATCACATGGAGTACAAGATTGAGAGCTATAGCCAACAAAGGAACTATAGTGGCTAATTTGGGTAAGAGTGTATTGAGATTAAGGTTGTGATTCATGATTAATTTCCTTACATACTTTATCCCAAATTTTTAGCTTAACGTCTACTTCCTAGATAACGCCCATACATATAAGAAGCTACTCCCAAAATACCCCAAGCTATTGCTGTTGAAGTAGTAACAACGATGCCTCCTTCAGTAACAGATAAGTCTGCTTCTGTCATAATGTCAAATTTTTCATCCAGTTTTTTCATTGTTTCATTCTCTCCTTTTTAAATAATACTGGCTAATCCAATAGCTACTCCAGCAAAAAGTCCCACTATTCCTGAAATCGCTATAATACTTGCTGCAAAATCTTGCGAAAAATTCATTTCGTCTCTTCTATCCTTTTCATTTATAATCACTTAAATATAATCTTCAAGAATGAAGTTCTCATTTATAATTAGCTAAAAA
>CAJZDE010000008.1:0-16877 GCA_915063165.1 uncultured Streptococcus sp. | reverse complement strand
AACGCGTTGATATCCCATCATACCGCGTAACTCCAGGTCAAGTGATCTCAGTTCGTGAAAAATCATTGAAAGTTCCAGCTATCCTTGAAGCAGTAGAAGCTACTCTTGGACGTCCAGCATTCGTATCATTCGACGCTGAAAAATTGGAAGGTTCATTGACTCGCTTGCCAGAACGCGACGAAATCAACCCAGAAATCAACGAAGCACTTGTCGTTGAATTCTACAACAAAATGCTTTAAGATAAGACTTTATATTGCAAGAAGCCTACAACAGTGGGCTTTTTGCTTTGTCTTAAACCGTTGATTTCTGGGTTTGTTCAGTTATTTGTTCAGTTCTAAACTTTTTAGTGCAGTTTCATAGAATGAGACTGCTTTTTTTTTGCGTTCTCTTTTTAGAGGTAAAAAGAAGCGTGACCCTCCCACAGCTATAGAGCTTTTAGGCGGGAAAACCACACTTCTTTCTTGAATTAATTTTACATCATTTTGACTTAAAAAACAAATAGAGGCGTCCCACCTCCTACCGCAGAAAGATCTGTTTCAAGGGGAGATGGAAAACCTCTATTCATTAAATAGATTATAATCGAAAAAATGAATTGACGCAAGTATATTTAAAGCCCACCCATTGGTGATAGTCGGTTCCTTTGCATGCTATAGCATACGACATTTTACAAGGAAAATAAAGTAGTAAGCTAGTCTAATGGAGTATCTGTAGTACTTTAGCAAACAAGGTGTGCTATAATGCTTTTAACAGGAACTAAAAGCCATTAGTAAATAACTAATATTGGGTCATATTGTTCCGCTGTTAGAGAGAAGGAACTCAATGAAACTATGGGAATGTGTTGATAAAAATGTTCGCCTTATTTTAGAAGATGGGACTTCCATCAAGGGCGGGGTGGTTGATTGGTTTGATGGTTATGATTTAGATGGTCCTGACGAATTAGTCATAGGTGATCGCTCATATCCTGAAGATATTATCAAGAAAATCAAAATTATTAGGGCTTAGTTCAACCTAGGCGATTTTATCGGCTAGCATAAGAACTATCGAAAAAATAGCAGAGAGGAAAATAAATGAGTAGGCAACTATGGAACTACCTACGCTCAAGAGTTCAGGTAGTCACTAATGACGGCAAGATAATCAAGGGACGTGTAATAGACTTTGTTGACGAAATGGACAATGATGAGCAAGATGAAATCACTATCCTCATTGACAATCCTAGTCCAGATGAAGCTACTGAAATTTCTCTCTTTGAGAGTGAGGTTATCTCGATCGAAACAATCTCATAGGACTTAGAACAATTTAGGTGCTTTTACCTGCCTTATTTGAAAGAAAATACTATGGAAAAGGATTTAGTTTATATGGCGATATTGGATGATTTACAAGCCTTATATGACAATGGTTGGGACGCCTCTTTTGATTATAATGGTCAAGTATGTGGGATTTTTCCTAATTCTGTTCATGACATTAGAGTGGTGATTGGAGGTAAAGAATATCAGGTATCGTCATTCATTGATCTGATTTCTTTAAAAATTGGCGATAACACTTTAATAGAAATCATGGATGGAATTGAAGTGCAGTATTATTAAAATAAAAATCACGCTTGATGAATGAATCGCACCCCAAAATTAGATTTTATTTGTTAAATTTTTGGAACGTAGTTCAATATGCTGCAACGCTCTTATTAGGAGGGGATGGGTAATGGGATATAGTCAACAAGTATTAGACATGCTCCAGCAAGCAGTCAGTGGTCAGATTGATAATTTTTGGAATTTTTCCTTTACGTTTAACGCACTTTTTGGAGAAGATGAGGAATTTGCCGAGGCTTGGGCTAATGAAAACTCTGAAATGTTTGACGCTCTCAATGACTTTGAGTTGATGATATTTTTAGAGGAACATGATCCAAGCGAAAAACAAGGTTTTATCGATTTCTTAACACCTTACTACGAAAAAGCAAAGCAATTAGCTAATATTGAAAGGGATATTTAAATGAAGCTCTGGGAATTTAACCGTACAGATGTAGTTATCACGCTTAAAAATGGCTCAATAGTTTCAGGATTTGTCCAAGAATACTGTAGTAAAGATAACAGTGATGAAGAAATTGACTCAATCGGCTTGGATGTCAACGGTACTCTTTATGAATATTTTGAGGATGAAATTCTTAGTATCACAGAGGTTTAACATGAATTTATCAGAGGCTTTTTATCAGATTGACTCAATGAGGTTGAGTTCTCCTAAGCTCATCCCGTCTGAGATGACAGATGAAGAATTATCACATTTGAGGTTTACCACGTTTTCCAAAGAAGATGAGGAGGCTATCATGGCTGAACTCAGAAAACGCGGCTTGGCTATATAATACTTGAAGCACTTAGTTGAATCTAGGCATTTTCGTCATATTAGTTCATAAGAAATAGTAGAATAAAAAGCACCCATGTCAGGAGCAATTTACTTGCTTACTGAACTCATCAATGACGCATCGCTATCTAAATCCATCAAGATAACAAAATGCTTTAATTTTAAGAAATATCTTACAGAAAGCCTACAACAGTGGGCTTTTTGCTTTGTCTTAAAACGTTGATTTCTGGGTTTAGGCATTGTCGGAAGGAGTGCTTTTAGTCATCGAGAATCTTTCTAGCTATAGTATAAAGAAGTCCGTGTTTTAGGTGACTTTTCCGCCCTCATTTTCAGCTTTTGTGCTAAAATAGATTTATAAACTTAAGATAAGGAATGTTTATGAAATCGGGTAATGTATTATTGAAAGGATGCCTTTATTTCTGGGGTGGCTTGTTTTTGCTGGGACTCTTGGTTCAGGTAGCTCTGCCTTTGGCAATTTGTGGCTTGATAGGTTTCGGGGCTTATCTAGTCTATAAGCGTTGGCGTTATCCTCTCTTGAAGGATCGATCTTTGGAAGATCAGATTGAGCTTTTAAAAGCGCGGATTCGTCAGGCTGATAAAGATATCCAGCAGTTAGAGGAGACCTTGTCTGAGAAAGGCTCAGCAGCCTATAAAAGCCTAGCTAATCAGGTCTTGATTGAACTTCAAGAAATTCATCAAGAGGCTAATCGTTTAAAATCTTATATTGACGAAGCTGTTTATAGTCGCATTGATAAAAAGGTTCGCTCAGTAAGGGCGACCATAGACGTCCAGCTAGAGCGACTAGAAAGAGAGAGTCTGGTAGACATCGAAAATAAGGAGCCCGAAGAATTGGCGCCTGAATTGTCTCAGACCTTGGCAAATATTGCTGCGGACCATCAAGCGATTCTCGACAAAATCGAGTCATCGGATGTTGGAGCCAAAGAAGAGCTGACGGCCATCCATAGTTTAAAAATGGAGAAATTCCAAACGATTTTAGAGGGCTATTTAAAGATTAAGGCAAATCCCAAAAATTATAATCGGGCGGAAGAACGCTTGGAACAAGCTAAAGCAGCCATCGAACAATTTGACCTTGAGCTAGACCAAGTTTTGAGAGAACTCAATGAAACAGATATGCGCGATTTTGATATTAGCCTGCGTATCTTAGGAAAAGATCGCAAAGAATAGGGTAGACACAAAGGAGTAACCATGACAGAATTTAATTTTGATATTGATCAGATTGCTAATAATACAGTGGCCAAAGTGGACAAGACAACCGAAATCATCGAGACCAATACAGGCTCAGCCCAGACGATCACTTTTCTTGAAAAGCTAAGTCCTGAGCAACAAGAGCAAATCAAGGCGCGCGTGCCTCAGTTGGTGGATCAGTTTGTCACAGACCAAAATGCTCTCTTGGACTTTGGTCAATCAGCGGTGGAAGGTGTCAATGGTACGGTTAACCGTATTTTGACCGAGCAGAAGAAACTGCAAATTCCTCAGGTGGATGACCTGCTGAAAAATACCAATCGTGAGCTCCAAGGTTTTGTAGCCAAATATAAGAATGCTGAAATTGCAGAATTGGAAGAAAAGCCAAACTTTTTGCAAAAATTATTTAAAAAAAGTCAGAACAGTCTGCAAGAATTTTATTTTGACTCAAAAACAGTTGAGCAAAAGCTAGATGGTATGGCTGCTGCTGTGGTCAAGCAAGAAGATGTGCTGGCGCGAAATATTGTTTCTGCTGAAATGCTGATTGAGGGCAATACCAAATCCATTGAAAATCTAGTGGGAGTTATTTCCTTTATAGAAGCAAGCCAGACAGAAGCTGGCAATCGTGCTGCAGAACTGAAGGCTCAAGTTGACCAACTAGATTCAAGTACGGTAGAATATCAAACCAAGTCCCAAGAATTAGCTCGTATGGCAGAAGTGGTCAATACACTGGAACAACAACATACAGAGTATGTTAGCCGCCTTTACGTAGCTTGGACGACGACTCCACAGATGCGTAATCTCGTCAAAGTTTCATCGGACATGCGCCAAAAATTGGGCATGCTTCGTCGCAATACCATTCCAACCATGAAGCTTTCGATTGCCCAACTTGGTATTTTGCAACAATCGATGAAATCAGGTGTCGTGGCAGATGCCATTGTCAATGCCAACAATGCTGCCCTTCAGATGCTAGCTGAAACCAGCAAGGAAGTGATTCCGCAGATGGAACGAATTGCCCAAAGTCCAACAGTAGCTGTTGAATCCGTCACCAAACTTGCTGAAAGTCTAGTCGCTCAAAACCAAGGTATCGTTGCTGCCATTGAGTTGGGACGTCAGAAACGTGCTCAACTAGAAACAACCATCGTCAAATCTGCAGAAATGATCAACGACTCTGTTAAACTCCGCGATGAGAAAATCGTCCAAGCCCTTCTAGACCAAGGGAAGGCTGCTCAGAAAGAAGTGCAAGAATAAAAATAAATCCTCTGCAATGTATATTTGCAGGGGATTTTATTCGTTTTTGTGAACAAGCCAGGCGGAATACTTTTTCCCAAGCCAGAGGGCGAAGAGGAGATTGATGACGACGAGGCCTGAACCGACCAGTGAAAATAGGAAAAATTCGCTAGTCGAAACCTGCCACAAATGCACGATGTCTGTAATCAAACAAGCACTGACAGGAAAACAAAGGATAGAAGTGATGAGAGCAGGGATATACTTACGGAGAAGAATTGATTGTCCAATATGGAGCAAGAGATGGAGCGCAAAGGCCACAAATCCCCCTAACCAAATTAATTCGAAAACTCTAGATTGAGTAAAATACGTTAATAAAGTGATGGATAAGACAAGGAAAAATTCTTCAAAAACAGCGAGGGCAAATCCCTCTGTTGTAATTCCTTTGTGGATCTTGAGAATAGTTGGAGCCTTTTGGGCCAGCAAGGTTTCGTTGAGATGAATCCAAGGGACAAGACCGATAATTTCTTCCATATCGTGAAAGATAAAGAGTAGAGGGAACATCCAAAGATAAAATGCCATAAATCTCTCCTGAAAAGCTATAGATTGCTAACCAATAAAGCAAAAAACGCCCAGTAAGGCGTTTTGAGTTATGCTTATTTAACCTCTGTAAACACTACGTGTTTGCGAAGTTTTGGTGAGTATTTCTTCAATTGAAGACGGTCTGGAGTGTTACGTTTGTTTTTAGAAGTAAGGTACAAGCGTTCACCAGATTCTTTGTGTTCAAGTGTAATATTTACGCGCATGGTATCTCCCTTCTATTATTCAGCTGATGCAGCTTTAGCGATCTTACGTCCTTTGTAGTATCCTTTAAGTGATACGCGGTGAGAACGTGAGTAATCTCCAGTAGTTTCGTCAAAGTTTACAGATGGAGCTGTTACTTTGTAGTGTGTACGACGTTTGTTTTTCTTCGCTTTTGAGGTGCGACGTGCAGGTACTGCCATTTTGATTTCTCCTTTAGGTATTTAAATTCGATTCAATCTAGTGATTTTCATCAACCATACTAGGATAACACATTTTTTTTGTAAAGTAAAGTTACTTGACAAAAAAAGATGAAAAAATTAGAAGTCATTCAATCAAATTGATCGAAATTTTCTGAAAATTCAAGAATTTTCTTCTGTTCATTGCTTTTAAAATGTGCTATAATAGTAAAAACTGAAACGGGAGGGATAAGATGACTGAATTAGATAAACGTCACCGCAGTAGCATTTATGACAGCATGGTTAAATCACCAAACCGTGCTATGCTTCGTGCGACTGGTATGACAGATAAGGATTTTGAAACACCGATTGTGGGAGTGATTTCGACTTGGGCGGAAAATACACCATGTAACATTCACTTGCATGATTTCGGGAAATTGGCTAAAGAAGGTGTCAAATCTGCAGGTGCTTGGCCGGTACAGTTTGGAACCATTACCGTAGCGGACGGGATTGCCATGGGAACGCCTGGTATGCGTTTCTCTCTAACATCTCGTGATATCATCGCAGACTCTATCGAGGCGGCTATGGGTGGTCACAACGTCGATGCCTTCGTCGCTATCGGTGGCTGTGATAAGAACATGCCTGGTTCTATGATTGCCATTGCCAATATGGATATTCCAGCTATTTTCGCCTATGGTGGAACCATTGCACCGGGAAATCTTGATGGCAAAGACATTGACTTGGTGTCTGTTTTTGAGGGTATCGGAAAATGGAACCACGGTGACATGACAGCTGAGGACGTGAAACGTCTCGAATGTAATGCCTGCCCTGGCCCTGGTGGCTGTGGTGGTATGTATACAGCTAATACCATGGCGACTGCTATCGAAGTTCTAGGGATGAGCTTACCAGGCTCTTCATCTCACCCAGCTGAATCAGCTGACAAGAAAGAAGATATCGAAGCAGCAGGACGAGCTGTTGTCAAGATGCTGGAGCTTGGTCTCAAACCATCAGATATCTTGACTCGTGAAGCTTTTGAAGATGCCATCACTGTAACTATGGCTCTCGGTGGTTCTACAAATGCCACTCTTCACTTGCTTGCCATTGCCCATGCGGCTAATGTTGACTTGTCCCTTGAGGACTTCAATACGATCCAAGAACGTGTGCCTCACTTGGCTGACTTGAAACCATCTGGTAAGTATGTCTTCCAAGATCTCTACGAAGTCGGTGGTGTGCCAGCGGTTATGAAATACCTCTTGGCAAATGGTTTCCTTCATGGCGACCGTATCACATGTACTGGTAAGACAGTCGCTGAAAACTTGGCTGACTTTGCAGACCTTACACCAGGCCAAAAAGTCATTATGCCACTTGAAAATCCAAAACGTGCAGACGGTCCGCTTATCATCTTGAACGGGAACCTTGCCCCTGACGGTGCGGTTGCTAAAGTATCAGGTGTGAAAGTGCGTCGTCACGTTGGACCGGCTAAGGTCTTTGACTCAGAAGAAGATGCTATCCAGGCTGTTCTGACAGACGAAATCGTTGATGGCGATGTTGTCGTTGTTCGTTTTGTTGGACCGAAGGGTGGTCCTGGTATGCCTGAGATGCTGTCCCTTTCATCCATGATTGTTGGTAAAGGTCAAGGAGATAAGGTTGCCCTCTTGACAGATGGACGCTTCTCTGGTGGTACTTATGGTCTGGTTGTTGGACATATCGCTCCTGAAGCTCAGGATGGTGGACCGATTGCCTACCTCCGTACAGGCGATATCGTTACAGTTGACCAAGATACCAAAGAAATTTCCATGGCCGTATCCGAAGAAGAACTTGAAAAACGCAAGGCAGAAACAACCTTGCCACCACTTTACAGCCGTGGTGTCCTCGGTAAATATGCCCATATCGTATCATCTGCTTCTCGCGGAGCTGTGACAGACTTCTGGAATATGGACAAGTCAGGTAAAAAATAAACTCATACTCTTCGAAAATCTCTTCAAACCACGTCAACGTCGCCTTGCCGTACTCAAGTACAGCCTGCGGCTAGTTTCCTAGTTTGCTCTTTGATTTTCATTGAGTATCAAAAAGCAAGCCATCTTCGGCTTGCTTCTTTTTATCTTCAAAAGTGATTTGCCTCATTAACGAGGTGGCAGTCCAAGGGCAATACGGCCGTAGCGACTGATTCGTGTAATCTTCCAAGCGGGAGACCAGGTAACTTCAACCTTGACATCTTCGATACCCTCGATTTGTTTTAGACCTGCCACGATTTCGATAGGCAGGCTTTCGGCGCAATCGCAGGCGGTGTCAGTGAAGGTCATGACAATCTTGCAGAGACCCGTTTCATCCAGATTGATTTCATAAATCAGTCCTAGATTGTAAACATCCAATTCCACATCTGTATCAAAAACCTTCTCTAGTTTTTCGATAATTTGGTCTTGCAAGGCCAAAGCACGGTCATTGATTTTGATATCCTCTCTCATTACAGTCCCTCCACGTGATAAATATCCTCTATTTTCTCATAATTCTGACAATTTGGCAAGTTTTTGATGAATTTTCTGAAAAGACTCTCTTGCGATTTTCTCCTCTCACTGTTTTAATCCCTCTATTTATGGTAAAATAAGACTATTAAGTTTAAAGAGGATTCCCTATGAAATTACAAAAACCAAAAGGAACGCAGGATATTTTACCTGCTGAGTCTGCCAAGTGGCAGTATGTTGAGGGCTTTGCCCGTGAAATTTTCAAGCGCTATAACTATGCGGAAGTGCGCACGCCTATTTTTGAGCATTACGAGGTCATCAGTCGCTCTGTCGGAGATACAACGGATATCGTAACCAAGGAAATGTATGATTTCTATGACAAGGGTGATCGTCATATCACCCTTCGTCCAGAAGGAACTGCGCCCGTTGTCCGCTCTTATGTGGAAAATAAACTCTTCGCCCCAGAAGTGCAAAAGCCAAGTAAGTTCTATTACATGGGCCCTATGTTCCGTTATGAGCGTCCACAGGCAGGGCGTTTACGCCAATTTCACCAGATTGGTGTCGAGTGCTTTGGCTCTAGCAATCCAGCTACCGATGTGGAGACCATCGCTATGGCAGCTCATTTCTTGAAAGAAATCGGCATCCAAGGTGTCAAACTACACCTCAACACTCTTGGAAATCCTGAGAGCCGTGCAGCCTACCGTCAAGCCTTGATTGACTATTTGACACCGCTCAAGGAGACCTTGTCCAAGGATAGCCAACGTCGCTTGGAGGAAAATCCTCTCCGTGTCTTGGACTCTAAGGAAAAAGAAGACAAGGAGGCAGTAGAGAATGCGCCGTCTATCTTGGACTTCCTTGATGCAGAAAGCCAAGCTCATTTTGATGCTGTGCGTCAGATGTTGGAAAATCTGGGTGTAGACTATATCATCGATACCAATATGGTGCGCGGTCTGGACTATTACAACCACACGATTTTCGAGTTCATCACTGAGATTGAGGGCAATGACTTGACGGTCTGTGCGGGTGGTCGCTACGATGGTCTGGTTGCCTACTTTGGTGGTCCTGAAACTGCTGGATTTGGTTTTGGACTTGGTGTAGAGCGCCTGCTTCTCATCCTTGAAAAGCAAGGGGTTGCCCTTCCTATCGAGAACTCTCTAGATGTCTATATCGCAGTCTTGGGCGACGGAGCAAATGTCCAGGCCTTGGAATTGGTACAAGCTCTTCGCCAACAAGGTTTCAAAGCAGAGCGTGATTACCTCAACCGTAAACTCAAAGCTCAGTTCAAGTCAGCCGATATCTTTGCGGCTAAGACCCTCATCACTCTCGGAGAGAGCGAAGTCGAAAGCGGACAAGTGACAGTTAAGAACAACCAAACACGAGAAGAAGTTCAAGTGTCACTTGATGCAATCAGCCAAAACTTCTCAGAAATCTTTGAAAAATTAGGCTTTTAATGACAGATAAACTGGTCAGGAAAACATTCCTGACCTTTTTCTTTTGCAAAATGACAACAATCATAAACTTTTTGACTAATATACTTGTCAAAAAGAAAAAGATGTGTTACAATGAAATCAAGATAAGAGCAAAGGAGAAAAAAGACATGCTAAAAAATCGTCTAAAAGAGCTTCGGGCTCGCGATGGCCTGAATCAAACAGAGCTGGCCAAACTAGCTGGCGTGTCCAGGCAAACCATCAGTTTGCTAGAACGGGATGAGTACACCCCATCCATCGTTATTGCCCTGAAGATTGCTCAGATATTCCATGAGCCAGTCGAGTCAGTCTTTCGTATAGAGGAGGATGAGTGATGAACAAGTGTAAAGTGATTTATTATCTATCTATAGTTGTGTTTATCGTAAATCTTTTGGCTATGATTGGAAGCCTATTTGGTTGGTTTACAATTGTTGAAAGTAAATACCTCTTCTGGATTAACATAGTTTTACTATTAGTCTTTAGATGGGTAGAAAGAAAAATAAAATTCAAAAAGGTTGAAAAAGGAGAAAAGTTATGAAAGAGTTTTTAGCGGGTTTTCAAGTCGATACTGAGAACAAAGAACTTGCCGGTGTCTGTGCAGGTTTAGGAAATTATTTTAACATTCAAGCCAATATCGTTCGTTTGGTGACAGTCTTGTTGTTTCTCTCTTCTACGGAGATTGGGATTATAACAGTAACTCTCTATGCCTATCTAGCAGGTTGGCTTGGGAATGAACCCTTGGGAGATGGAGCAAAAAAAGCTAGAAATCAAGCTATTCTCTTACTTTCTGTTTGTTTGATTTTGGTGTCACTTGGAACAGAAGGCTTAACAGCTATTTATGAATCAGGGAAAGCATTTGGTCAGTGGTTAGTTGGATTGGTTTAGTTTAGAAAGAGTATGAATATGAAAAAGAAACGTGAATTGTTATTTTTAATGGCTTTGATCTTGGGAGGCTTCTTGGGCATGCTTGCAGGGATGTTTAAGGCCTATACCGAAAACTATGGAACCATTTTAGATGTCAAAACCGTGATTCCATGGATATCATCTATTTGTTTACTGTTAGGTTTCATTAGTATGTTTTTGACTTTCGATTTCTTAAAGAAAAGCAGAAAATTTCATTCCTTGTATCAAGAGGAAATGGATGATGATCTGAATGAAACCTATTATGTACAAATGTATCGTAATCTCGAGTTTGGAACTATTGCTTTTAATAGTGCAAGCGTAGCGATTTTTTTGGCTCTATTCATTTCAGGAAGTGAAGTAATTGTACTAAATGTAAGCCATCTAACCTTATCTCTTTCTTTTTTGGCATTAGTGTTGGTTTTCAATGCTCAAAAATATCTTTATAAAACCATTTCGATTGTTCGTCAGTTTGAGTTGGAATTTTTTTCTACACCAAAGGATGTTTTGGACCATATAAATTCTTACGATGAAGGGGAGCGCCAGGCTAATTTGGAACAGAGTTTTCGGATTTTATTCCAATTAAATCAGTATGTTTTGCCAACCTTGTACTTTCTGATTGCTCTCTTTTCCTTATTGACAGGAGAAATTCAGCTACTAGCTTTCTTGCTTGTCGGAGCGATCCATATTTATATCAATGTGATGCAATTACCTATGGTAAGACGTTATTTCAAATAGGAGTCTTTTATGAAACTACTTAAAAACCTTGGCTGGTTTCTTCTAGCTGTTCTATCCTTTTTCTTTGGCTATGGTCTGGTTCAGAGTATGGCTCTCTCAGCTCTTGAACTAGGGGCTTCGATCTATGGAGTTTTACCACTTTATATCGCCCTGTCAGGGGCCTATGTTTATGGAGTTTACAGATGGTATCAGACAGAAAAGGTGAGCATCCAGACGACTGCATTTAATCGTTATATCTGGTTGCCTACTCTGGTTTTGCTAGTGGCGATTGCAGCTCAGTTCTTTTTGCCAGATGATCCGTCGGTCAATCAACAAATCGTATCTCAACTGACAGTGGCTCAGCCTGTATTTGGTTTCTTTATGGTGGTAGTCTTTGCTCCTCTGACGGAAGAACTGATTTTTAGAGGGATGTTAGCGCGCTATCTCTTTCCTAAGCAGGACAATAGCAAACAGACAGCTCTGTTTCTCCTTGTATCAAGTGTACTATTTGCCTTGATTCATTTTCCAGGGACTTTGCAACAGTTTTTCGTCTATGCTAGTCTGGGATTGAGTTTAGGACTGGCTTATGTGAGCCGAAAAGGACTTCTTTACAGCATTTCCTTACACGCTTTGAATAATTTAATCGGCTTTTTGATGATACTCATGCTATAATAGAGTCAGGAGGTCACATGAAACGAGTAATTTTATTAGCAGTGATACAGGCAGTCGTTCTCTTCTTTATCATCGGGGCACTTGCCTATGCCTTTAAAGGCGACTTCTTTTACAACTATCTAGCAGTTGTCTTTGCGCCTATTGCAGGAGTCTTGCGTTTTGCTTCGGCTTATGCGACGGAGATTGTTCTACCTAAAAAGGCAGCTGAGATTGCTGAAAAGCGTAAAAAAGGTTAAGAATTATAATCAGAGAATCCGATGACGTTTTCATCGGATTTTTTGTCTGTTCGTTTTGATTCTAAAGACAATCAAACTTTTCTGCTGATTTTCATGAAGAGCCTGCGCTTTTATGGTAAAATAGTAACAGAATAAAAGAGGAGAGAAAACATGAAACGTAGTATGTATGCTGGTCGTGTTCGTGAGGAACACATCGGACAAGAAATGACCTTGAAAGGATGGGTTGGCCGTCGTCGTGACTTGGGTGGTTTGATCTTTATCGACCTTCGTGACCGTGAAGGGATCATGCAGTTGGTTATTAACCCTGAAAAAGTATCTTCAGAGGTCATGGCAACGGCTGAAAGTCTTCGTAGCGAATTTGTCATTGAGGTGACTGGACAAGTCGCTGCGCGTGAACAGGCAAATGATAAATTGCCGACTGGTGCAGTTGAGTTGAACGTGACAGCTCTTACAGTGCTTAATACAGCCAAAACAACGCCTTTTGAGATTAAAGATGGGATTGAGGCCAATGACGATACACGTTTGCGTTACCGTTACCTTGACCTTCGTCGTCCAGAAATACTAGAAAACCTTAAGCTTCGTGCTAAGGTGACCCACTCAATCCGTAACTACTTGGATGAGTTGGAGTTTATCGATGTGGAGACACCATTCCTTTCTAAGTCAACACCAGAAGGGGCGCGTGACTATTTGGTGCCATCTCGTGTCAATAAAGGGCATTTCTACGCTCTTCCTCAGAGTCCACAGATTACCAAACAGCTCTTGATGAATGCTGGTTTTGACCGTTACTACCAAATCGTCAAATGTTTCCGTGACGAGGACTTGCGTGGTGACCGTCAGCCTGAGTTTACTCAGGTCGACTTGGAAACGTCTTTCCTAACTGAGCAAGAAATCCAAGATATCACAGAAGGCTTGATTGCGCGCGTGATGAAAGAAACAAAAGGCATCGACGTGACGCTTCCATTTCCTCGTATGAAGTATGATGACGCTATGGCTCTTTACGGTTCTGATAAACCTGACACCCGTTTTGACATGTTGCTTCAGGACTTGACAGAAGTAGTCAAAGGTGTGGACTTTAAAGTCTTCTCAGAAGCACCTGCCGTGAAAGCCATTGTGGTCAAAGGAGCTGCAGACAACTACTCACGTAAAGACATTGACAAGATGACCGAAGTAGCTAAACAGTACGGTGCTAAAGGTCTTGCTTGGGTCAAGGTAGTTGATGGAGAATTAAATGGACCGGTTGCCAAGTTCTTAACTGGGATTCAAGCAGACTTGACTGTAGCACTTGGTCTTGAAGATAAGGATTTGGTTCTATTTGTGGCGGATACGCTTGAAGTGGCGAATGCAACACTAGGTGCCCTTCGTGGCCGTATTGCCAAAGAGCTTGGTTTGATTGATAACGATAAGTTCAACTTCCTTTGGGTGGTTGATTGGCCAATGTTTGAATGGTCTGAAGAAGAAGGCCGCTACATGAGCGCCCACCATCCATTTACCCTTCCACAGGAAGAAACAGCTCACGAATTAGAAGGTGATTTGGCTAAGGTTCGTGCCATTGCTTACGATATCGTCTTGAACGGTTATGAGCTTGGTGGTGGTAGTCTTCGTATCAATCAAAAAGACCTTCAAGAACGCATGTTTAAGGCTCTTGGTTTCTCAGCTGAAGAAGCAAATGACCAGTTTGGTTTCCTTCTTGAAGCCATGGACTATGGTTTCCCACCACACGGTGGTTTGGCGATCGGTCTTGACCGATTTGTGATGCTCTTAGCAGGAGAAGAAAATATCCGTGAAGTCATTGCCTTTCCTAAGAACAACAAGGCAACCGACCCAATGACTCAAGCTCCATCAACAGTCGCTCTCAAACAACTAGAGGAACTCAGCTTACAAGTAGAAGAAGATGAAACAAGCAAAACGAATTAAGCGGTGGCGCTATTATCTGCGCCGCTTTGCTTATCAGATAAAAATCTTACGAGTTTTACAAAGTATCTCTCGGGAAAAATATGATGAGAAAATCTCGGCTTCTCTAGTCTATGGATTTTTGTCAGCAGTAGCAGTCAATTTCTTTTTTCAACCAGGGCACGTTTACTCCAGTGGTGCGACGGGTCTGGCACAGATTATCTCTGCTTTGAGTAATCACTGGTTTGGTTTTTATATTCCGATATCGCTAACCTTTTATGCTATCAATTTTCCGTTGATGATTTTGGCTTGGTATCAGATTGGGCACAAGTTTACAATCTTTACCTTTATCACAGTATCCATGAGTTCCCTCTTTATCCAGCTTGTACCAGTTGTGACCTTGACAGAGGATCCCATTATCAATGCTCTTTTTGGGGGTGTTGTCATGGGCTTGGGGATTGGTTTTGCGCTCCGTAACAATATTTCTAGCGGAGGTACAGATATCGTCAGTCTGACCATTCGAAAGAAAACAGGGAGAAATGTCGGTAGTATTTCTTTCTTAGTGAATGGGACGATTATGCTGATAGCAGGATTGACCTTTGGTTGGAAATACGCCCTCTACTCCATGATTACTATCTTTGTCTCCAGTCGTGTGACAGACGCGGTCTTTACCAAGCAAAAACGCATGCAGGCCATGATTGTGACCAATAATCCTGACAAGGTAATCGCAAAAATCCATAAAAAATTGCACCGCGGAGCAACTATGATCCACGATGCAGAAGGAACCTATAATCATGAGAGAAAAGCAGTCTTGATTACGGTTATCACACGAGCAGAGTTTAATGATTTTAAACACATCATGAAACAAGTTGATCCGACAGCCTTTGTCTCTGTATCCGAAAATGTCCACATCCTAGGACGATTCGTAGAAACAGACAATTAATAATACTCAAAAGACCAGCCTTGGGGCTGGTCTTTATTTTTCGATAATTTTGTGTCCAATCAACTGGCGGTAACAAATCTGTTTATTGTTTTTAGCATCGTTGATGATCTGGAGAATGGTTTCAAAGGAAACGCGTCCAAGTTCCAGACTATTGATATCGACATAAGCTACGAGGTCAAGTCGAGGATTGACAGAGTCGAAACTCAAGACAGGAACAGTTAACTGATGCTTACTGATGTAGTCACAAACCCCTTCTGCAAGGAGACTGTCAGTTGTGATAATAGCATCAATCTGTGGATCGTGATTGAACAGAAGTTCACTGAATTGATACCCTTTTTCTTCTAGAAATTCGGTTGCAAAGTAGGTTAAGTTGGTATCAATCGGAAGTTGGTGTTGTTTGAGTGCGGACTCATAGCCAGTTAGACGATCTTGCGTTACGAAGAGTCGCTTTGTCCCCCCGATGAAGGCAATTCGTTTGCATCCTTTTTTGATGAAATACTCTGTTGCATCAAAGCCCGCTTGTACATTGTCATTATCAACAAGAGGGATAAAGGGTGAAGTAGATTTTCCGAGAATGAGGAAAGGGAACTGCTCATCGGCCACTAGTTTGACCAGTGGATCTTTCTCTTGAGCATAGAGGAAGATTAGGCCGTCAACACGCTTGCCATAAACCATCTGAGAAATAGCTTTGAGACGCTCCTTCTCATCTTTACCAGTTGCGATCTGGATAGCATAGTGGTTTTCAGACGCGACTTGGGCGATTCCTCGTAGGACAGATGGGAAGAAAGGATTTTGGTAGAAGGCATCCGAGTCGTCAGGCAATACCAAACCAATAACTTGAGTATAGCTGCTAACTAGGCTACGAGCATTGAGATTGGGATGGTAGTTGAGTTCCTTCATAGCCTTGCGAACTCGTTTTTTGGTTTCATCACTAATCGTTGATTTATTTTGAATGACGCGGGTAACAGTTGAAGGTGAGACACCTGCTGCCTTGGCCACGTCTTTAATCGTCACGGGCATAAAAATCTCCTATTTATGATAATCTGGATCACGGAAGTGTGTCTTGTAAAAAATAGTGACCAGATAAAGAACAAAAAGAATGTTTTGTACAGTGATAAGGGTTGACATATTTTGGCCAAAAAGTCCCAAAATAAGCGTAATCAGAGTGGGTAATCCTAAACAGTTCAAGATAAAATGGTAGCACTCTTTAAAAGTTCTAAATGAAAAGAGGCGTGATCTTTTGGTGATATAAAGGAGAAGACTAGCTCCAAGAGAGACAATGAAGAAATTCAATCCAAAGAGAAAGCTTGCACCAAGGACGAGAAAGAGACTGATATAGACACGGTTCTGTTGGTACCAGTCTTTAGAAATAGCCTGGGTTAAAGCTTCCTTATTCTGGAAACTCTCCGTTTGAATGGCGTGGTAGCGAATGCGAGTCAGCTCCTTACTTTCCTTACTGATGACGAGTTCTTCCGTATCAAAATGAAGTTGCAGGTCCTTTGGCAATTCTTTGCTTTGGCTTGGGCCAATCAAAAGAGAAGGCTGCTGATTCTTAGTGCCTAAGTAGTTCAGCTTTCCATCAACGATTTGTGCATTCTCTGACAAGTCCATGATCGCTTCATCTGTCAGTGGAGTGTAGACATTATCGATAAAGGTATCAAGTGGATACGTTTCCTGAGAGTTGTTTTGAATGGCGATCGGAACCATAGACAAGCTGATGAGGAAAATGCTCGTAAAGAGAAGCTGAAACCAGTTGAGGCCGAAACGTTTTGATAGGGGCTTACGAAATCCCCAGATACTAGAGAAATACGAGAATGGATATGGAAGCATAG
>CAJZDE010000007.1:0-18087 GCA_915063165.1 uncultured Streptococcus sp. | reverse complement strand
CGAGGTATGTTACAGGGGATAGTATTTAAGAATACATATTTTGGCTTGTTTGCCACGTCGCTTCTTTTTGCTTATCTGCATGGTCCCTATACTATTCCTAGCTTTATCAGCTATTTAGGTATGGGATTTGCATTTGGGGTAAGGTATAAGACTTCTGACAACCTATGGAATTCCATTCTTTTGCATGTCCTCAATAATCTGGTTGCATTTTGCTTTTTGTATATGAGATAATGATGCATTAGAATGCTTTGAGCTGTAAAATAGTAAAAATGATTTCTAGCTTATATAATTTAAACAAAAGTCAGAGCATAATCTGTCACGTAAAAGATGCCAGAAGCGCTCTTTATATCAATGATCCCAAGAAAGACGTATGTAAAAAATCCAGAGAGATTTCTCTGGATTTTTGCTATGTTCAACATTTATAAATCTGGTAAATCGACGACTTCCAAACCATTTTCTGTTAAACGATAGATACTCGTACAGACCTCTTTTAAGAAGCGTCTGTCATGCGAAACAGTGATCAGACCGCCGGGATAGGAGGTAAAGAGTTTTCTGATTTCAGGTTGAGAAGTGGGAGAAAAGTTTCGTGTAGGCTCATCCAGAAGGAGAAAGTTTGGTTTGCGCAACACTAAATCTAAAAGTAGGAGTTTACCTTGTTGCCCACCAGATAGGGAGCGAATTTGGTGGTGCATCTCTGGATAACTGAAATTGAGACTGGCTAAGTGAGATTGGATTTTCTGTAATTCCTCTTTTTCCCCAGTTTGGCTGAGATAGGCTACTGGAGATAGATCCAATTGCAGTTTTTTGTGGTAATCTTGTGGCATAAAACCAAGCGATATTTCTCTTTTGGCGCTTAGTAGTTGCTGCAACTTGGCTAACAGAGTTGATTTCCCAACACCATTTGGCCCGATGATACCGATTTTATCTTGGCCACGGACAGTGAGTTGTATCCCCTGAACTAAAATGCGCTCGCCAATGGATAAATTTTCTTTTTCCAGTTGGATTAAGACTTTAGAAGCCGGTAATGGTTGGATGTCTGAAAAGAAAAGTTGGATTTGTTCCTCTTCAAGTGGTTTTTGGGTCATGGACTGAGCTTCCTTTTCAAAGCGTTTTTCTTGAGAGAGAACAGTTTTCATCTTTTTAGCCAATAGGCGACCGGCAGTACTGTCTTTGGTAGCTCGAAGTACAGTTTCTACATTTTGCTTGACGCGACGATGCTTTTCCATGGTTTTGTCATAGGCTCTCTGGTCGTTAGCAGCTTGCTGACTTTGCCTTGCAAAACTAGCCTTTCTCTGCTCACTATAGCGATCATAGTCTAAATGCTCGACTAGCGTTTCCGCTTCTTTCCGATGCTTGACCAGCCGCAAGTGGACAATAGTATCTGCCGTATGAGAAAGAAAGTCTTCATCATGGGAAATGAAAATAACAGTTTGACTAATCTTTCGAATCTGCCTTTTTAGCCAATCAACCGTCTCAAGGTCAAGGTCATTTGAAGGTTCATCTAAAAATAGAATCTCAAAAGGTTTTGCTAACTCGTGAATGAGCTGAATTTTCAAAGCTTCGCCCCCTGATAGACTGCCAATTTCTTGGTCTCTAGCAAAACGGTCGCTATCAAAGTGCAACTCCTCCGCCAAGCGATAGAGAATACTGTAGTCTAAATCAGCGGAATCTAAAAAGAAGTAATCGTGTAGAGTCCTATTTTTTAGCTCCTCAGGTAACTTTTGAGGAATGTAGGCCAGTGATTGAAGGTCAGACTGGATGTCGCCCCTGATAGTAAAATCAGATAATGCTTCTCCCATTAAAGCCCGTAGTAAAGTCGATTTACCATTTCCTTCTTCACCAATAATAGCAACCTTTTCCCCGTCTTGGATGGTCATGCTTAGGTCAAATACAAGATCTCGTAGATCTTTGTTTTGCGTGATAGTTAGATGATTGATTTTTATCATATTGTTGCCCTTTCTAGAATGTCGATAGTGCATAACAAAAAGCTCTACTTTATCTAGTAGAGCCCAAAGTCACTGTCAAAACTCTATTATCCTCGTTGAAAAACTCGTCAAACTAGCTTGGAGCTGCCTAACCTAACCCAAGAGGAGCATAGCTTTCTAGTTTTTTGATTTTCAATGAGGACAAGATACTAGAAAATCTAGTATAAAAAGAGCACACAAAAAAGAGACAAAAACAAGATCTACTAAATAAAGTTCTTTATTTGATAGATTAGTTGTTCATGTCTCCCATACCTCCGAGTATTAGTACCTCTATCCTATACCTTTCAGGAAATTTTGTCAATAGAAAACAAGTAATTTCAAGCTCTAAAATCCGAAAACAGGCCCATAGAGAGTTAGCACGTGTTTGACATGTTCGTAGTGGAACTTGTCATAGTTACGCCAAGCAGTACGAGCTTGATCATTCAGTTTTAGGCTACCCAGTCCAATCAGAAGACTGGTGCGTTGGTAAAATTTCTCAAGGTCGATTAAGATACTGTTGTCTAGCTTTTCTGCTTTTTTTAGTTCCTTAAGAGTGGTGTTCAGCAGCTCTTGCAGTCGAAGATCATCAGCTGTTCCTTGTTTGCAGCTTTGGTAGCTTTTATTTAACTCGGAAAGGAGTTGGTAAGCTTCAGTGATGAGTGCTTTGTCTTCCATGTGAGCATCCTCCTTGCTCTGATGTATTCTTGCCTATAGTATAGCACTAATAGGAAAGTTTGTCATAGTAAATATGTTAAAAAATGAGATTTTAATCTCAAAGTTTGGGAGGCTGACTTATAGCCTTTTCATGGTATAATCAAGTGAGTACATCTTTATGGAGGAAATATGAAGTTAAACATTCAAGAAATTCGTAAGCAACCTGAAGGCCTGCATTTTGAACAAACTTTAGACCTTGTCGCAGACTTGCGTAAACGAAATCAAGAGATTTTAGATGTCAAAGATATCCTTGCAGTGGGGAAGGTGCAGTACGAAGACCGTCTGTACTTCTTAGACTATCAGTTGTCATATACCATTGTCCTTGCTTCCAGCCGCAGTATGGAGCCGGTTGAGTTAGCTGAGTCTTATCCAGTGACAGAAGTTTTCATGGAAGGAGCGACCAACCAACTGGACCAGGAAGTTCTAGATGATGATTTGGTCTTGCCTATCGAAAATGGAGAAATCAACCTTGCTGAGAGCGTAGCAGATAATATCTTGCTCAATATCCCAATCAAAGTCTTGACGGCAGAAGAAGAGGCGGGCCAAGGTTTTGTGTCAGGAAATGACTGGCAAATCATGACTGAGGAAGAATACCAAGCTCAACAAGCAGTCAAGAAAGAAGAAAACAGTCCATTTGCTGGCTTGCAAGGACTGTTTGATGGAGACGAGTAGATGGTTTTATCCAAGAAACGTGCCCGTCATGTCATAGAGGAAATTATTGCCCTTTTTCCAGATGCTAAGCCTAGTCTTGATTTTACCAATCATTTTGAACTCTTGGTTGCGGTGATGTTGTCAGCTCAGACCACAGATGCAGCGGTAAATAAGGCCACGCCAGGTCTCTTTGCTGCCTTTCCGACACCACAAGCCATGTCTGTCGCGACTGAAAGTGAAATTGCTTCACACATTTCTCGCCTGGGACTGTATCGAAATAAGGCTAAATTTCTTAAAAAATGTGCCCAACAGTTACTAGATGATTTTGATGGTCAAGTTCCTCAGACTCGAGAGGAATTAGAAAGTCTAGCGGGTGTTGGACGCAAAACAGCTAATGTCGTACTGAGTGTGGGCTTTGGGATCCCAGCCTTTGCAGTGGATACTCATGTGGAGCGTATCTGTAAGCATCACGATATCGTTAAAAAATCAGCTACGCCACTTGAAGTAGAAAAACGTGTTATGGATGTCTTGCCACCAGAAGAATGGTTAGCAGCTCACCAGGCTATGATTTACTTTGGACGAGCTATCTGCCATCCCAAAAATCCAGAATGCGATCACTATCCCCAACTGTATGATTTTAGTAATGTTTAAGGGGACTCTGAAAAAGTTTTTGCTTGATTTTAAGGGTGCTTTGTGCTATAGTAAATGGTAACTAAATAGTCCTTTAAACCTGTCCCGTGAGGCAGGCAAGGAGCGCGATAAAGTAGAAGGGTGAAGTCTATACTGTATACAGTAGGGCTCGCTTGGCTATACATTTCAAGTCTCCTTGTAGAAGGAGACTTTTCTTTTTGGAGGTTTGTCATGAAGGCAAAAGAAGTTGTAGACGAATTGACCGTCAAACGCGCGATTACGCGAATTACTTATGAGATTATTGAGCGCAATAAAGATTTGAATAAAATTATCCTAGCGGGGATAAAAACGCGTGGTGTTTTCATCGCTCATCGTATCAAAGAACGCTTGGAGCAGTTGGAAAACATCACTGTTCCTGTTGTGGAATTGGACACCAAACCTTTCCGTGATGATGTTAAAAGCGGAGAAGATACTTCTTTGATTTCTGTTGATGTGACAGACCGTGAAGTTATCTTGGTGGATGATGTACTCTATACAGGCCGTACCATCCGCGCCGCTATTGATAACATTGTCGGCCATGGTCGTCCTGCGCGCGTGAGTCTTGCGGTGCTAGTTGACCGTGGACATAGAGAATTGCCTATCCGTCCAGATTACGTTGGGAAAAATATCCCAACCAGCCGTTCTGAAGAAATCATCGTAGAGATGACAGAACTTGATGGCCAAGACAGAGTTCTGATTACTGAAGAAGCTTAGAAAGCTGAAGGAGTAGCCATGTCAGAAAATCAACAAGCATTGAACCATGTGGTTTCTATGGAAGACCTTACAGTTGATCAAGTGATGAAATTGATCAAACGAGGGATCGAGTTTAAAAACGGAGCCCAACTTCCCTACGAGAACAAACCTATCGTATCGAATCTCTTCTTTGAAGATTCTACACGGACACATAAGTCCTTTGAAGTGGCAGAGATTAAGCTAGGGTTGGAGCGACTGGACTTTGATGTGAAGACTAGTTCGGTCAATAAGGGTGAGACACTGTATGATACCATCTTGACTCTATCTGCTCTAGGAGTGGATGTCTGTGTGATTCGCCACCCAGAGGTCGACTATTACAGAGAGTTGATTGCAAGTCCGTCGATTACAACTTCCATTATCAATGGTGGTGATGGCTCAGGTCAACATCCTAGTCAGAGCTTGCTTGATTTGATGACTATTTATGAGGAATTTGGCCACTTTGAGGGTCTCAAGGTTGCTATTGCAGGCGACTTGGATCACTCACGCGTTGCCAAATCCAATATGCAGATTTTGAAACGCTTGGGAGCTGAACTGTACTTTGCAGGACCTGAGGAATGGAGAAGTCAAGAATTTGCGGACTATGGACAGTTTGTAACTATTGATGAGATTGTTGATCAGGTGGATGTTTTGATGTTACTCCGAGTTCAACATGAACGCCACGAAAGTGGAGCGGTCTTTTCAAAAGAAGACTACCATGCTCTACACGGTTTGAACCAAGAACGCTATAATCGCTTAAAAGAAACAGCAATCATTATGCATCCTGCTCCAGTGAATCGAGATGTGGAAATTGCTGACCACTTGGTTGAAGCGCCAAAATCACGCATTGTCCAACAAATGACCAACGGTGTCTTTGTTCGAATGGCAATCTTAGAATCCGTACTGGCGAGTAGAAACGCCAACTAAAACACAAGACGTTAAAAGACGCCAGTGAGCGTCCACGAGAGGTGAAAATATGACAAAAAGACTTCTAGTATTAGAAGATGGCACAGTTTTTGAAGGCAAGGCCTTCGGAGCAGATATTGATGTAACAGGCGAAATCGTCTTTAACACAGGGATGACCGGCTATCAAGAATCCATTACAGACCAGTCTTATAATGGACAAATCTTGACCTTTACTTATCCTTTGGTGGGAAATTATGGAATTAACCGTGATGATTATGAATCCATCATTCCAACTTGTAAGGGAGTCGTTGTTTTTGAAGAGGCACGTAGAGCTAGCAACTGGCGCAACCAAATGACGCTAGATGAATTTTTGAAAGCCAAGAAAATTCCTGGTATTTCAGGGATTGATACGCGTGCCCTTACCAAGATTATCCGTAAGCATGGTACGATGCGTGCAACCTTGACTCACGTCGGGGACAGTATGGACCATGTGACGGACCAGCTCCAAGCAACAGTCTTGCCGACAGACAATATCAAACAGGTTTCCACTAAAACTTCCTATCCAGCTCCAGGAGTTGGTTTGAGTGTGGTCTTAGTAGACTTTGGTCTCAAGCACTCAATCTTACGTGAACTTTCTAAGCGTAACTGTAACATTACGGTTGTTCCTTATTCAACAACGGCAGAAGAAATTCTCCACCTTAATCCTGATGGAGTTATGTTGTCAAATGGTCCAGGTAACCCAGAAGATGTTCCAGAAGCACTGGACATGATTCGTGGTGTGCAAGGGAAAATTCCAATTTTCGGAATTTGTATGGGACACCAACTCTTTGCTATGGCAAACGGTGCTAAGACCTACAAGATGAAATTTGGTCACCGAGGATTTAACCACGCGGTACGTGAGATTGCAACAGGACGTGTAGACTTTACCAGCCAAAACCACGGTTATGCAGTCAGTCGTGAGGACTTGCCAGAGCATTTGATCATCACCCACGAAGAAATCAATGACAAGTCAGTTGAAGGAGTTCGCCACAGATACCAACCAGGTTTTTCTGTACAATTCCACCCAGACGCAGCTCCTGGTCCACACGACGCAAGCTACCTATTTGATGAATTTATCGAGATGATGGAAGCTTTTAAACAAGCAAACTAAGAACGAGTAAAAGCTCGTTAGAGAATTTATGTAACTGAACACGGACGGAAAGCTCGGAATTTAGAGAAACCAACTTGGATTGTCAATCCTTCCTTGGTTTCCTAAAATTCAATCGCTTTCTATTCGTCCTTTGTATCTTATTTAATGGCAACCAGAGAGTTGCCGAATAGAAAGGAGAAGGGTGGTCCGTATTTGCTGAACTGAATACGGGCTACGGACGGTGCTAAAAAGATAGTTATTCCTAGAACTGATAGTTCTTCGTCATAACTCCTATTTTAGCTTTGTCCGCTTGACGCCCTTAATATCTTATAAATGCCTAAACGTACTGATATTCAAAAAATTATGGTGATTGGTTCTGGTCCGATTATTATTGGTCAGGCTGCTGAGTTTGACTACGCTGGGACCCAGGCCTGCTTGTCTTTGAAGGAGGAAGGTTATGAGGTTGTCTTGGTGAACTCAAACCCTGCAACCATTATGACGGATAAGGAGATTGCGGATAAGGTCTACATCGAACCGATTACACTTGAGTTTGTGACACGTATTCTCCGTAAGGAACGTCCAGATGCTTTGCTTCCAACTCTTGGAGGTCAGACAGGGCTCAATATGGCCATGGAATTGTCTAAAAATGGTATCCTAGATGAGCTTGGTGTCGAACTTCTAGGTACTAAATTGTCTGCCATCGACCAAGCGGAGGACCGTGACCTCTTTAAACAATTGATGGAAGAGCTTGAGCAACCAATTCCTGAATCTGAAATTGTCAACACAGTAGAAGAAGCAGTTGCCTTTGCAGCAACAATCGGATACCCAGTCATCGTTCGTCCAGCCTTTACCCTTGGTGGTACTGGTGGTGGTATGTGTGCCAACGAGGAAGAATTGCGTGAAATCGCTGAAAATGGGTTGAAACTGTCACCTGTTACCCAATGTTTGATTGAGCGCTCCATTGCAGGTTTCAAGGAAATCGAATACGAAGTCATGCGCGACTCAGCTGACAATGCCCTCGTTGTTTGTAACATGGAAAACTTTGACCCAGTTGGGATTCATACAGGGGATTCTATCGTATTTGCTCCTGCGCAAACCATGTCAGACTATGAAAATCAAATGCTCCGTGACGCGAGCTTGAGCATCATTCGTGCCCTCAAGATTGAAGGTGGATGTAACGTTCAGCTGGCCCTTGATCCGCATAGCTTCAAGTACTATGTTATCGAAGTAAACCCTCGTGTATCGCGTTCGTCAGCGCTTGCTTCTAAGGCAACTGGTTATCCGATTGCCAAATTGGCTGCCAAGATTGCAGTTGGTTTAACCCTGGATGAGGTCATCAACCCAGTTACAGGTTCAACCTATGCTATGTTTGAACCAGCCCTTGACTACGTCGTTGCTAAGATTCCACGTTTCCCATTTGACAAGTTTGAAAAGGGTGAGCGCCGCCTGGGTACTCATATGAAGGCAACTGGAGAAGTTATGGCCATCGGTCGGAACATTGAGGAGTCTCTTCTAAAAGCCTGTCGTTCACTTGAAATTGGCGTTCACCACAATGAAATGCCTGAACTGGCAACCGTTTCTGATGATGCCTTGATTGAAAAGGTTGTGAAAGCCCAAGATGACCGACTCTTCTATGTATCAGAGGCTATTCGCCGTGGTTACACTCCAGAAGAAATTGCTGAATTGACTAAGATTGATATCTTCTATCTGGATAAACTTTTGCACATCTTTGAAATTGAGCAAGAATTGGGTGCCCATCCACAAGATCTAGAAGTCTTGAAAACAGCTAAGCTAAATGGATTCTCAGACCGCAAGATTGCTGAACTCTGGAAAACGACAGCTGAGCAAGTTCGCCAACTTCGCTTGGAAAACAAGATTGTCCCAGTTTACAAGATGGTTGATACTTGTGCGGCGGAGTTTGACTCTGAAACACCATACTTCTATTCAACCTATGGTTGGGAAAATGAATCTATCAAGTCTGATAAGGAATCCGTCCTAGTCCTAGGTTCAGGTCCAATCCGTATCGGTCAAGGGGTTGAGTTTGACTATGCAACTGTTCACTCGGTGAAGGCGATTCAGGCTGCTGGCTACGAAGCCATCATCATGAATTCAAACCCAGAGACCGTTTCAACAGACTTCTCGGTATCTGACAAGCTCTACTTTGAACCATTGACATTCGAAGATGTCATGAATGTTATCGATTTGGAGCAACCAAAAGGCGTTATCGTGCAGTTTGGTGGTCAAACAGCTATCAACCTTGCAGAGCCCCTGGCAAATGCAGGTGTGACCATTCTTGGTACCCAAGTAGCTGACTTGGACCGTGCCGAAGACCGTGACCTCTTTGAGCAAGCCCTCAAAGACTTGGATATTCCACAACCGCCTGGACAGACTGCAACCAATGAAGAAGAAGCAGTGCTAGCTGCTCGTAAGATTGGTTTCCCAGTTCTCGTTCGTCCATCTTATGTCTTGGGTGGACGTGCTATGGAAATCGTCGAAAACGAAGAAGACCTTCGTTCTTACATGCGTACCGCTGTTAAGGCTAGTCCAGACCATCCAGTCCTTGTCGATTCATACATCGTTGGGCAAGAGTGCGAAGTTGATGCCATTTCAGATGGAGAAAATGTTCTCATACCTGGTATCATGGAGCATATCGAACGTGCCGGTGTCCACTCAGGTGACTCAATGGCCGTTTACCCACCACAAACCTTGTCTCAAAAGGTGCAGGAAACCATCGCAGACTATACTAAACGCCTAGCAATCGGCCTTAACTGTCTTGGTATGATGAACATCCAGTTTGTTATCAAGGATGAAAAAGTCTACGTTATTGAGGTTAATCCACGTGCCAGTCGTACGGTTCCATTCCTTTCAAAAGTAACCAATATCCCTATGGCTCAAGTAGCGACCAAGCTCATTCTTGGTCAAAGTCTTGGAGAACTTGGTTACCAAGATGGACTTTACCCTGAAAGCACTCGCGTTCATATCAAGGCTCCAGTCTTCTCCTTCACCAAGTTAGCGAAAGTGGATAGCTTGCTCGGTCCTGAAATGAAGTCAACAGGGGAAGTTATGGGTTCTGATACTACTCTTGAAAAAGCTTTGTACAAGGCCTTTGAAGCTTCTTACCTGCACTTGCCAACTTTTGGAAATGTAGTCTTTACCATCGCTGATGATGCCAAAGATGAAGCTTTGGACTTGGCTCGTCGTTTCCAAAATATCGGTTATGGTATTCTCGCGACAGAAGGGACAGCAGCCTTCTTTGCTAATCATGGACTGCATGCTCAACCTGTTGGAAAGATCGGTGATGATGAGAAGGATATCCCGAGCTTTGTTCGCAAAGGGAAAATCCAAGCGATCATCAATACTGTCGGAACCAAACGAACTGCTGACGAAGATGGGGAGCAAATCCGTCGTTCAGCCATTGAACACGGTGTGCCACTCTTCACAGCACTAGACACAGCAAATGCCATGCTTAAGGTGCTAGAAAGTCGTAGCTTTGTCACAGAAGCGATCTAGTTGAGAAAGAATTTTTACAGTTTTAAAGCCAGCGTCAGAAAACGCTGGCTTTTGCAATACAGATATTGCTTATTTGAACTATCATTCTTTCCTTAAGAATCATTCTAAAATGTGATATAATAAGGGAGAATTGGAAATGGGAAACTATTTTCATGATATTTTCAAAAACTCTATTAAGAAAATAGGTAAAGACAGATTAGAAAGTGTAAAATTCCGATGTCTTCTTACAAAAAAGTCTCTCTTTCTGAGATCAACCAATCTATTGAAACTCCCAATAACAATCATTTTTGGCAAAATCTAAAAGCATTTTTAGGACCTGGAGCCCTTGTAGCAGTTGGTTATATGGATCCTGGAAACTGGATTACCAGTGTGGTTGGTGGTGCTTCCTACAAATATAGTCTCTTATTTGTTATTTTGATTTCATCCATCATTGCCATGCAACTACAACAGATGGCTGGAAAGCTCGGTATCGTAACTAAGATGGACCTAGCACAGGCAACTGCACATCATGCTCCCAAGTGGCTTCGTTATAGTTTATGGGTGATTTTAGAATTAGCTTTAATGGCGACCGACTTAGCCGAGGTTTTAGGATCAGCGATTGCCTTAAATCTTTTATTTAAAATACCGATTATGGTCGCTATCCTCTTAACCGTTTTAGATGTATTTCTTTTGTTGTTGTTGATGAAATTTGGTTTCAAAAAAATTGAAGCCATTGTTACGACCCTTATTTTAACCATATTAGCCATCTTTACCTATCTGGTAGCTTTATCCAATCCAAGTATCCAGGGAATCTTTAGTGGTTATTTACCGACTTCAACATTATTTGAAACACCATTGCCAGGTCATGAAAGCCAATTGACCTTGGCTCTAGGAATTGTAGGAGCGACAGTCATGCCCCATAATCTTTATCTTCATTCTTCCCTATCCCAAACAAGGAAAATCAATCACAAAGATAAGAAGGATGTTCGAAAAGCCGTGCGTTTTATGACCTGGGATTCAAATCTTCAGCTGTCTCTAGCCTTTATTGTCAATTCCTTGCTTCTTATTTTAGGGGCATCTCTCTTTTTTGGGCATGCATCTGAAATTTCAGCTTTCTCCCAAATGTACAATGCTTTACAGGATTCGACGATAGCAGGAGCGATAGCTAGTTCAACTCTGTCAACTTTATTTGCCCTAGCCCTCTTAGCAAGTGGTCAAAATTCGACCATTACAGGTACTTTGACAGGACAGATTGTCATGGAAGGTTTCTTGCATCTGAAATTACCTCAGTGGATCATCCGTATCGGTACACGGATTTTTGCCTTACTCCCTGTGATTATTGTTGCCGTTTTGTTTGGGCATCAAGAAAAAACTTTGGATCAGTTATTGGTCTATTCACAAGTCTTTCTGTCAATCGCTCTTCCGTTTTCAATCTTCCCCTTAATCTATCTGACCTCTAAGAAGTCACTGATGGGAGAATTTACCAATGCTAAGTGGAACACCATCCTAGGTTACGCAGTTTCAATCATCTTGACCATTCTCAATATCAAGCTTCTTTTCGATATTTTTTAACCTCGTTTGAAATCAATTATAGTGTCAGCGTGAAGGCTGATACACAGAAAGTAGTAGTGATTGGTTCATAAAAAGAAGTACAAAAAAAGAACAGTGGTAACTGTTCTTTTTCTTATTATTTGAGACCGTATTTTTTGTTGAAACGATCCACACGTCCATCTGCTTGAGTGAACTTTTGACGTCCAGTGTAGAATGGGTGTGAGTCTGATGAAATTTCTACACGGATCAATGGGTAAGTTTCCCCTTCAAATTCAACTGTTTCGTTTGAACGCTTAGTTGAACCACTAAGGAACTGGTAGCCGGTAGAAGTGTCCATGAAGACAACTGGGCGGTATTCTGGATGAATATCTTTTCTCATTTTACAAAAATTTCCTTTCTGCCATGGTCTCTTTGCGAGCCATAGATTAGTTACTTTGATAGTTTATCAAATTCTGATTGATTTGACAAGACTTTTAGACTAATTTCTTACTTTTTTGCCAATTCTTTCATCTTGGTGTAGATTTGCTCTATTTCTGCCTTTGAAAATGCATTGGCTCCGCTGGCTAAGGGGTGTCCACCGCCGTGATGATTTTTAGCAATACCGTTGATAGGAATAACCTTGCTGCGCATGCGGACACGATAGTGCCCGTCTGGTTGCTCAACAAAGATAGCCCACAGACCGACTTCCTCGATTCGTCCAGGTGCCCCGACGATGGCTGCTGTATCAGCATCGGTTAGTTGATAGGCTTGTAAAACTTTCTGAGGCAGAATGACCCGCGCAGCTCCATTTTCATCTATTTCCAATTGCTCATATACATAGCCCTGCAGTTTAGCTACTTGGCGGCTGATAGAGTCCATTTTGCGAGACAAGGCTGATAAGTCGAAATCATATTGACGCAGCTTGGCAGCTACTTCGAATGTGCGGGCGCTAGTAGAAGGATAAAGGAAGCGGCCAGTGTCACCAATGATACCAGCATAGAGGAGTTCTGCAGCTTCCTTGCTCAAATCTAATTCATTTTCAAAGGCAAAGAGAGCGATTATCTCACTGGCACTGCTGGAGCTTGTATCAACTAGAGAAATATCTCCGTAAACCTCATCATCAGGATGATGATCGATTTTGATGAGGAAATCGCCTGTCGTGTAGCGTTGGTCGTCAATGCGAGCTGTATTAGCAGTGTCACAGACGATAACTAAGGCCTCTTGGTAATCTTCGTCTGCGACTTGGTCCATTTGTGCTAGCCACATGAGATTGGGCTCATCGTAGCCAGTCGCTTTGATTGTTTTTTCTGGGAAGTGGTACTGAAGCAGCTTTTTCAGTCCGACCTGACTGCCAAGAGCATCAGGATCTGGCCGCATATGGCGATGGATGATAATAGTATCGTATTCTTTGATCTTACTTAAAATATCATGATAAAGAGTCATAAATAACCTCGTCAACTTTCTTTACCCATTGTAGCATAAGAGTTTTTATTTTTAAAATAAAAAAGATATGATATAATGAGAGCAGATTAGAATTTGGAGGAAACTATGACCTTAGCGAAAATTGTATTTGCCAGCATGACTGGAAACACCGAGGAAATTGCTGATATTGTGGCGGATAAGCTAAGAGACCTGGATGTAGAAGTTGAAGTGGACGAGTGCACCACTGTCGATGCAGAAGATTTCTTGGAAGCAGATATTGCGATTGTAGCGACCTATACCTATGGTGATGGTGAGCTGCCTGATGAAATGATGGACTTCTACGAAGACTTGTCTAGTTTGGATTTGTCTGGCAAGGTCTATGGGGTGGTCGGTTCAGGCGATACTTTCTATGACGAATTCTGCAAGGCTGTCGATGACTTTGATGCTGCCTTTGCTGCTACAGGAGCGACGAAGGGTGCAGAAAGTGTTAAGGTGGACCTATCTGCGGAAGATGATGATATTGCACGCTTGGAAGCTTTTGCGGAAGGCTTGGTTAATAAAGTTTAAAGTGAAAAATAGAGAAAACGGCTGCGGCCGTTTTTGTTTTGCGAAAATGTTATTTTCTGACAATTCTCATGATTAGGAGTATAATGTAAGTAAGCGCTATCCATCAGATAAAGGAGGAGTTCCTATGAAAGAACGCGACTATGCCTTTGGCTTTCATGATGATGTCAAGCCGCTCTTTTCGACTGGTAAAGGCCTGACAGAAGAAGTTGTTCGAGAAATCTCAGAAATCAAGAATGAGCCCCAGTGGATGCTGGACTATCGTCTGCGCTCCTTGGAACTCTTTCATAAGTTACCTATGCCCGACTTTGGCCCTGATTTGTCAGGGATTCGCTTTGATGATGTTATCTACTACCAGAAGCTAAGCGGAGATCGGGCTCGCAGTTGGGATGAAGTTCCAGAAGAGATTAAGAAAACCTTTGACCGCTTGGGAATTCCAGAAGCTGAGAAGCAGTTTCTATCTGGAGCTGTTGCCCAGTATGAATCTGAAGTGGTTTATCATAATATGAAGGAAGAGTTTGCCAAGCTGGGGATTATTTTCACTGATACGGATACAGCTGTTCAGGAATATCCAGACTTGGTCAAGCAGTATTTTGGTACTGTGATTTCAAATGCTGAGCATAAATTTTCTGCGCTTAATAGTGCGGTTTGGTCTGGCGGAACCTTTATCTATGTGCCCAAGAACGTCCAGTGCCAAGTTCCTGTTCAGACCTATTTTCGAATCAATGGTGAAAATACCGGCCAGTTTGAGCGCTCCTTGATGATTATCGAGGAGGGCGGTTCTATCCAGTACATCGAGGGCTGTACAGCACCGACTTACACAAGCAATAGTCTTCATGCGGCAAATGTCGAAATCATTGTCAAAAAGGATGCCTTTTTCCGATATACGACCATTCAAAATTGGTCGGACAATGTCTATAACCTCGTAACGGAGCGGGGGATTGTTGATGAAGGCGGCACCTTAGAGTGGATTGATGGTAACTTAGGCAGCAAGGTTAACATGAAATATCCTTGCAGTATTCTCAACGGCCGTAACGCAAGGACTTCTGTTTTATCTATGTCTTTTGCCAACTATGGTCAGCACTTGGACGCGGGCTGCAAGGTCTTTCATAATGCTCCTAAGACATCCAGTACCTTAATTTCTAAATCAGTGGCCAAGGATGGTGGAAAGACAGACTATCGTGGTCAGGTCCGCTTTGGTAAGAATAGTGCTGGTTCCAAATCTCATATCGAGTGCGATACCATTCTCATGGATGGTGAATCCAGTTCTGACACCATTCCTTTTAATGAAATCCATAATTCAAATGTCGCGCTAGAGCATGAAGCCAAGGTTTCCAAAGTGTCTGAGGATCAGCTCTACTATCTGATGAGTCGCGGCATCAGTGAAGAAGAAGCCACAGCTATGATTATCAACGGATTTATGGAACCCATTACCAAAGAACTACCTATGGAATACGCCGTCGAACTCAACCAACTCATCAACATGAGTATGGAAGGCTCAGTTGGTTAAAAAGGTTCGGGGAACCTTTTTAATCTGTAGATAGGGGCTCGCCTTTGCGAGTTCCCTTTAATCTAAGGTCCGGGGGACTGTTTTAGGTTGCGGATAAGAACCAATGGTAGTCGGTTTACCTAGAGAAAAGCCTTCCGGGTATTTTTAGGTTGCAGATAAAAACTCGCTCTTGCGACTCCCTCTTAATCTAAGGTCCAGTGGATTTTTTTATTTAGAATTAAACTAGAAAATTTTACTATTTTTTGATATGATAGATAAAATATAATATAAGGAGGAACGAGATGACGTTAGAAGAAATCAGACAGGAAATCGATCAAGTTGATGATGCAATCGTTACCTTACTGGAGCAGCGCATGAATCTGGTTGACCAAGTCGTGGCTTTAAAAAAATTAACAGGCACAGCAGTCTTGGATAGCAAGAGAGAAGATGTGATTTTTGCCAGAGTTGCGGATAAGGTTGAAAATAAGAACTACAAGGAAACTGTTGTTGCGACCTTTTCTGATATTTTAAAACGTTCGCGTGAATTTCAGAATAAAAATATCTAATGAAAGAAGTACAGAACTCGATAGCTGTGGCTTTATCTGCGATGGCAGGCGGTTGGCTACGATACCAAGCAGCGTTCTCATTAGTTTTTGCGAATTCATTTCCGCTAGGTACCTTGCTTGTCAATTATTTGGGAACTTTTTTGCTAGTCTATATTATCAAGGGTTATCTTAGCAGTAAAATCGAGTCTCAGCGCTTGCTTCTAGCGCTTTCGACCGGTTTTTGCGGAGGTTTGACGACTTTTTCTGGACTTCTACTAGACAGTATCAAACTAGCAGATTCAGGGCGCTATATGGAGCTTCTTGTCTATCTAGTTTTAAGTGTAGGTGGAGGCCTTGCAATCGCCCTATGGGCTGGAAAGCAGGTGAAGTCATGATGTGGGCGATGTTAATCTGTTGTGGCGCTGGTTCTCTTGTGCGTTATATTTTCTCTAAGGTCAATAGCAGAGCATCTCTGCCGCTTGGGACTTTGTTGGCAAACCTGCTAGGTGCTTTTCTCATTGGATATTTTTATAATCATATAGAAGACAAGCAGCTTTATGTCATTTTAGCAACAGGCTTCTGTGGTGGCCTGACGACTTTTTCCACCTTGAATGATGAGCTGGCAGAGCTCTTTTCGGAGCGAAAGAAATTTGTTCTCTATTTGGCTTTGACTTATATCCTCGGATTTTTAGCGATTCTTTTGGGAATTTTCATTTAAATATCTTTACATTTTTAGAAATTTTGATATAATATAGTTTGTGCCTAATGGAAGCACAAAAAACGGCTAATCCGCTGCGGTCATGAACCTTAAGATTAGTAAGATAGGAGTAGAAAAAATGAATCCATTAATCCAAAGCTTGACTGAAGGTCAACTTCGTACTGACATCCCTGCATTCCGTCCTGGTGACACTGTCCGCGTTCACGCGAAAGTTGTCGAAGGAAGTCGCGAACGTATCCAGATCTTTGAAGGTGTAGTTATCGCTCGTAAAGGTGCTGGTATCTCAGAAACTTACACCGTTCGTAAAATCTCTAACGGTATCGGTGTTGAACGTACTTTCCCAATCCACACTCCACGTGTTGACAAGATTGAAGTCGTTCGTTACGGTAAAGTCCGTCGTGCTAAATTGTACTACCTTCGTGCATTGCAAGGTAAAGCAGCGCGTATCAAAGAAATTCGCCGTTAATCTTAGAAAGACTCTGTCGTTGGGCAGAGTTTTTCTCTAAGTCCCCTTAGTTCAATGGATATAACAACTCCCTCCTAAGGAGTAGTTGCTGGTTCGATTCCGGCAGGGGACATGGATATGAAAAACTACGTTGTCAAACGTATTTTTTTCTATATTTTAACTTGCTGTGTTGTTTTGTTTTTATTCATCATAAAAAGGACTGAGTAAATCAGTCCTTTTGTTCTCTATTTCCCCAAGCAAAATTGGCTGAAGAGTTGGGTGATGAGCTCGTCTGGTGCAGCGTCGCCAGTGATTTCGCCAAGGATTTCCCAGGTGCGGGTCATATCGACTTGGAGTAGATCTACCGGCATACCCATTTCCAAGCCTTGGTTGACGGCTTGCAGACTTTCCAGAGCTTTTTCGATCAAGGAAATGTGACGGGCGTTGGACAGGTAGGTAGCGTCTTGCTCGACGATACCAGCATTTTCAAAGAAGAGCTGATTGATGCGTTCTTCAATTTTATCGATATTTTGATTGTGGAGGACAGAAATTTTGATAGCATCTGCTGGCAGCTGATCCAACTCAATCTTTTCCTCAAGGTCAGTCTTGTTAAGCAGGACGATGCGATTGCTGTCTTGGCTGATTTCGAGCAATTGTCTATCCTGGTCTGTAATAGGTTCACTGGCATTGAGAACCAAGAGAACCAAGTCAGCTTCCTGCAGGGCTTTTTTAGAGCGCTCAACTCCAATCTGCTCCACAAGGTCATCGGTTTCCCGAATGCCTGCGGTATCGATGAGCTTGAGCGGCACGCCCTTGATATTGACATACTCCTCGATCACATCACGAGTCGTTCCCTCGATATCAGTCACAATGGCCTTGTCCTCGCGCAGGAGATTGTTGAGCAGGCTGGACTTGCCAACATTAGGCCGTCCGATGATAGCAGTGGAAATACCTTCGCGTAAAATCTTACCTCGTCTTGCAGTATCGAGAAGATTGCTCAGCAGTGCCTCGAATTCAGCTGTTTTTTCTCGCATAAGCTGGGTCGTCATCTCTTCCACGTCGTCGTACTCAGGATAGTCAATATTGACCTCGACCTGAGCCAGTGTGTTGAGGATTTCCTGAC